>NZ_JBFAXI010000008.1:0-175555 GCF_040680735.1 Streptomyces sp. NPDC051987
GGGGGGGGGGCGGCCTTCTCGGCGGGCGCCCCCTGCTCCCGGGGCGCGGGCCCGACCCCACGTCCGGCGGACGGTCAGCGGTCCACGAGACGGTCGAACTGGGTCGTGGTGTGCCGCAGGTGGGCCACCAGCTCCTCGCCGACCTTCGGCTCCGGGGCGTCCGACGGCACGAACAGGATCGACACCTGCATGTGCGGCGGCTCCGCGAACCAGCGCTGCTTGCCGCCCCAGACGAACGGGGAAAGGTTCCGGTTCACCGTGGCCAGGCCGGCCCGTGCGACGCCCTTGGCGCGCGGCATGACGCCGTGCAGGGCCTTGGGAGCCTCCAGGCCCACTCCGTGCGACGTACCGCCCGCCACGACCACCAGGAAGCCGTCCGAGGCCGCCTTCTGCTGCCGGTAACCGAATCGGTCGCCCTTGGTGACACGGGTGACGTCCAGGACCGCCCCGCGGTACTCGGTGGCGTCGTGGTCCCCCAGCCACAGCCGAGTGCCGATCCGGGCCCGGAACCGGGTCTGCGGGAACTGTTGCTGCAGCCTGGCGAGTTCGTCGGCCTTGAGGTGGCTGACGAACATCGTGTGCAACGGCAGCCGCGCCGCGCGCAGCCGGTCCATCCAGCCGATGACCTCCTCGACGGCGTCCGAGCCGTCGGTACGGTCCAGCGGCAGATGGATGGCGAAGCCCTCCAGCCGGACGTTCTCAATGGCCGAGTGGAGCTGCGGCAGGTCCTGCTCGCTGATGCCGTGCCGCTTCATCGTGGACATCACCTCGATGACCACCCGCGCGCCCACCAGGCCGTACACACCGTCGATGGACGAAACCGAGCGGATGACCCGGTCGGGCAGCGGCACCGGCTCCTCACCGCGCCGGTAGGGCGTCAGCACCAGCAGGTCGCCGCCGAACCAGTCCTTGATGCGCGCGGCCTCGTACGTCGTGCCGACGGCGAGGATGTCCGAGCCGAGCCGCGTGGCCTCCTCCGCCAGCCGCTCGTGCCCGAAGCCGTAGCCGTTGCCCTTGCAGACCGGGACCAGGCCCGGGAACTGCTCCTGCACGTGCTTGTGGTGCGCCCGCCAGCGCGCGGTGTCGACGTAGAGCGTGAGCGCCATGGCCGGACCTGGAACCTTTCTGGGTGGCTGGGGTGTGGCAGAGGACCACGTGTGTTCAGGGCTATAGAAGCACGGAGCGTGACATCAGCGGCGCGACATGTAGATGTCGAGCGCCTTGTGGAGCAGCTTGTTCAGCGGGAAGTCCCATTCGCCGAGGTATTCGGCAGCCTCGCCACCGGTGCCCACCTTGAACTGGATCAGGCCGAACAGGTGGTCCGTCTCGTCCAGCGAGTCGGAGATGCCGCGCAGGTCGTAGACGGTGGCGCCGAGCGCGTAGGCGTCGCGCAGCATCCGCCACTGCATGGCGTTCGAGGGCCGCACCTCACGGCCGATGTTGTCGGACGCGCCGTAGGAGTACCAGACGTGCCCGCCGACGATCAGCATGGTCGCCGCCGACAGGTTGACCCCGTTGTGCCGGGCGAAGTACAGCCGCATCCGGTTCGGGTCCTCGGTGTTGAGGGCCGTCCACATGCGCTGGAAGTACGACAGCGGGCGCGGCCGGAAGTGGTCGCGCACCGCCGTGATCTCGTACAGCCGCTGCCACTCCGCGAGGTCCTGGTAGCCGCCCTGCACGACCTCGACGCCGGCCTTCTCGGCCTTCTTGATGTTGCGCCGCCACAACTGGTTGAAGTTCTTGTGGACCTCTTCCAGGGAACGGTTCGCCAACGGCACCTGGAAGACGTAGCGGGGCTGCACGTCACCGAAGCCGGCGCCGCCGTCCTCGCCCTGCTGCCAGCCCATCCGGCGCAGCTTGTCCGCCACCTCGAAGGCGCGCGGCTCGATGAAGTCGGCCTCGATGTCGCGCAGGCGCTTCACGTCCTGGTCCTGGATGCCCTGCTTGATGGAGTTGGCCTCCCAGCGCCGGATGATCACCGGCGGGCCCATCTTCACCGAGAACGCGCCCTGCTGCTTCAGATGGGCCAGCATCGGCTGGAGCCACTCGTCGAGGTTCGGCGCGAACCAGTTGATGACCGGTCCCTCGGGAAGGTAGGCGAGGTAGCGCTTGATCTTGGGCAGCTGGCGGTACAGCACCAGGCCCGCGCCGACCATCTCACCGGTGCGGTCGTCGAACCAGCCGAGGTTCTCCGATCGCCATTCCGCCTTGACATCGGCCCAGGCCGGGACCTGCATGTGGCTCGCCGCCTGCAGGCTCTGGATGTACGCCAGATGCTGTTCGCGGCTGATGGTCCTCAGGGTCAGGCTCATGTCGGGGCGCTCCTCGGGCTGGTGTGTCCCCATGGGTTCAGGGGCTCCGGCTCACGCGCCGAAGCCTACTGCGCCTTGCCCATGGCCTGACTGGGCGTACGCCACCTACGCCCCGGCTCCTGTCCGGCCGGGGCGTTCCAGGGTGGTGTGCGGGTGCCTGGCTCAGCCGAACAGGCCGCCGTTCGCCATGCCGATGAAGAAGCCGATGCCCGAGGCACCGAGACCCAGGATCAGACCGAAGCGCTCGCGCGTGGTGATCGAGATCCACTGTCCGTACAGACCGGTGAAGATACCGATCAGGCCGGTCCAGGAGCTGAGCAGGTGCAGGCTGTGGAAGAACGACGTGATGAAGGCGATCAGCCCGAGCGCCAACGTCGCTGCCATCAGCGAGTCCTGGAGCGGATGGGTTTTGCCGTCGGTGGCGAACAGGGATCCGGCGGTGTTGGGTCGCAATGCCTGTGCCATAGGGCACCTCCTGCGGAAGAGCGGCGCATCGTAGCGCCGTACACACCCGATGTGTACAGATTGAGGGGCCCGGCGGCCTGATTTCAACCGGAAGCGGGTGTGCGGGTACTCTGTACCGTCTGCACCGGTGTCTGCCCATGCCCTGACGGGGATCCCAGCGGGAAACCCCCGAATGTCAGTGGCGGCGGCTACCGTTGCGCACGCATCACAACCCTCCTGCCACGGAACGACCGTGGCCGCTGAGTCCAAAGGAGGTGGGTTCCACATGCGTCACTACGAGGTGATGGTCATCCTCGACCCCGATCTGGAGGAGCGCGCCGTCGCCCCCCTGATCGAGAACTTCCTCTCCGTCGTCCGTGAGGGCAACGGAAAGGTCGAGAAGGTCGACACCTGGGGCCGTCGTCGTCTCTCGTACGAGATCAAGAAGAAGCCCGAGGGCATCTACTCGGTCATCGACCTGCAGGCCGAGCCTGCGGTCGTCAAGGAGCTCGACCGCCAGATGAACCTGAACGAGTCGGTCCTCCGGACCAAGGTCCTCCGTCCCGAGACCCACTGAGCTCACCGCTCAGCCGATCTCGGGATTTCGAGTAGCAGCACAAGCAGCCAGCAGCAAACCCGCCGAGAGGTTCCCCCATGGCAGGCGAGACCGTCATCACGGTCGTCGGCAATCTTGTCGATGACCCCGAGCTGCGCTTCACCCCCTCCGGTGCGGCGGTCGCGAAGTTCCGTGTCGCGTCCACCCCCCGCACCTTCGACCGGCAGACGAACGAGTGGAAGGACGGCGAGAGCCTGTTCCTGACCTGCTCGGTCTGGCGTCAGGCGGCGGAGAACGTCGCGGAGTCGCTTCAGCGAGGCATGCGCGTCATCGTGCAGGGCCGACTGAAGCAGCGGTCCTACGAGGACCGTGAGGGTGTCAAGCGCACGGTCTACGAGCTGGACGTCGAGGAAGTCGGCGCCAGCCTGCGGAGCGCCACGGCCAAGGTCACCAAGACCGCCGGCGGTGCCGGCCGCGGTGGCCAGGGCGGTTACGGCGGCGGTGGCGGCCAGGGTGGCGGCGGCTGGGGCGGCGGCTCCGGCGGCGGCCAGCAGGGCGGCGCTCCCAACGACGACCCCTGGGCTTCCGGCGCTCCGGCCGGTGGCGGCAACCAGGGTGGCGGCGGCTGGGGCGGCGGCTCCGGCGGCGGTGGCGGCTACTCGGACGAGCCTCCCTTCTAAGGGCCGAAGGCTCGCATCCCCACTTCTTGATCACACAGGAGAAACACCATGGCGAAGCCGCCTGTGCGCAAGCCGAAGAAGAAGGTCTGCGCTTTCTGCAAGGACAAGGTCACGTACGTGGACTACAAGGACACGAACATGCTGCGGAAGTTCATTTCCGACCGCGGCAAGATCCGTGCCCGCCGCGTGACCGGCAACTGCACGCAGCACCAGCGTGACGTCGCCACGGCCGTCAAGAACAGCCGTGAGATGGCGCTGCTGCCCTACACGTCCACCGCGCGCTAAGGGAAGGGTGACCGACTCATGAAGATCATCCTCACCCACGAGGTCTCTGGCCTCGGTGCTGCCGGCGACGTCGTCGACGTCAAGGACGGCTACGCTCGCAACTACCTGATCCCGCGGAAGTTCGCTATCCGCTGGACCAAGGGCGGCGAGAAGGACGTCGAGCAGATCCGTCGTGCTCGCAAGATCCACGAGATCCAGACCATCGAGCAGGCCAACCAGGTGAAGGCCCAGCTTGAGGGCGTCAAGGTCCGCCTGGCCGTCCGTGCCGGCGACGCCGGTCGCCTCTTCGGTTCCGTCACCCAGGCCGACATCGCTTCGGCGATCAAGGCTGCCGGTGGCCCCGAGGTCGACAAGCGCCGTATC
The DNA here is from genome assembly GCF_040680735.1 of Streptomyces sp. NPDC051987. Lineage (NCBI taxonomy): Bacteria > Bacillati > Actinomycetota > Actinomycetes > Kitasatosporales > Streptomycetaceae > Streptomyces > Streptomyces sp. NPDC051987. The sequence continues at coordinate 4,641 of NZ_JBFAXI010000008.1, forward strand.
GAGGTCGGTTCGCCGATCAAGACCCTGGGCGCCCACGAGACGTCCGTGCGTCTGCACCCCGAGGTTGACGCCAAGGTCAACATCGAGGTCGTCGCGGCCTGACGCTGCGCTCGGTCTGAGCAGTAGCTGAAAGGGGCCGCACCCGTGAGGGTGCGGCCCCGTTGGTTTGGTGCTGGGGGCCTGTGTTTCACGTGAAACCGGCGTCGAAACGGCGCTCATCGCGTCGCGCCGGTCACCATCCAGCGGCCGGAGCGGGCGCGCAGCCAGAGGGTGAGCATCCGCACGGTCATCATCAGCGTCATGGCTCCCCAGAGCGCCGTGAGATCGCCGCCGAAGGTGGGCACCAGCAGCGCCACGGGCGTGAAGACCACAAGAGTCAGGACCATGGCCCCGGCGAGATACCGCCCGTCTCCGGCACCCATCAGTACGCCGTCGAGAACGAAGACCACTCCGGAAACCGGCTGGGAGAACGCCACGATGAGCAGCGCGGGCAGGGCGGCGTCCTTCACACCGGGGTCACCGGTGAACAAGGGAAGGAAAAGCGGCCGGGCCGCGATCACCAGCAGGCCCAGGGCTGCTCCGGTGACGATGCCCCACTGCACCATGCGACGGCAGGCCTCGCGGGCGCCGACCGCGTCACCCGCTCCCAGATAGCGGCCGATGACGGCCTGTCCCGCAATCGCGATCGCGTCCAGGGCGAAAGCCAGCAGGCTCCACAAGGACAGCACGATCTGATGGGCGGCGATGTCTGCGTCTCCCAACCGGGCCGCCACGGCGGTGGCAATCATGAGAATCGCCCGCAGCGAGAGCGTTCGGATGAGCAGCGGTGCGCCGGCCTGTGCCGAGGCCCGTATCCCGGCAACGTCGGGACGCAACGACGCCCCGTGTCTGCGCGCGCCACGCACGACGACGGTCAGATAGACCGTCGCCATCCCGCACTGGGCGATGACCGTGCCCCAGGCGGAGCCGGCGATGCCCAGGCCGGCACCGTAGACGAGCGCGGCGTTGAGCCCGGCGTTCGCGACGAACCCCGCCACGGCGACGTACAGCGGCGTGCGGGTGTCCTGGAGGCCGCGCAGGACGCCAGTGGCGGCGAGCACGACCAGCATGGCCGGGATACCGAGGGAGGAAATCCTCAGGTAAGCGGTCGCGTAGGGGGTTGCGGTGACCGAGGTGCCGAAGGCATCCACGATGCCTGGTGCGAGGGGCAGAACCACGGCGATGACCGCGGCGCCGAGCAGGAGGGCCAGCCAGATGCCGTCCATGCCCTGTCGGACCGCTGCCTGGAGATCGCCGGCGCCCACCCTGCGGGCGACGGCGGCCGTGGTGGCGTAGGCGAGGAAGACGAAGACGCTCACAGCGGTGGTGAGCAGGGCCGAGGCAACCCCGAGACCGGCGAGCTGTGCGGTGCCGAGATGACCGACGATCGCACTGTCGGCCATGACGAAAAGCGGCTCGGCGACGAGTGCGCCGAAGGCCGGGACGGCCAGTGCGACGATCTCTCGGTCGTGCCGCCGTCGAGTGGCCTTGGGGATCGCGGGAGCCTGTGACATGGGCGCCAATCTAATCGTCCACAGGTAATAGATGCAACGTGCTCGCATCCCTTACTGATGGCTGTGTTGTCCACGTTGTCGCGCACTGTTCGAGGCGATCTTGGTCCGACTGGGAAAGTTTTTCTTCTGCACAGCCGGTGGATGGGAAAGCCGCAGTTCAGAACGGGTTGTGGACAGAGATCGAGGGCTTGTTCACAGGGCTGTCCACCGCGTCGTGCACAGGTTTTGGCGGGTTCTCCACAGCATACGGGCGGTCGTCCACATGGCCTGTGGATAACCAGATTGGCTGACGGTGCCCGCGGGCCTACGGTGGTCCGGCACCCGCTCCTTGTCGCGGCCTCGGAAACCTCACAAAACCGACGCGTCCAGAACCGGAATCGGGCGTCTCAGTTGTCAGTGCCGTGCCGTACAAAAGAGGGCGTGGCGAGGTCCGCGGTGCGGACGGGAGGAGGTGGCTCGGTGAGCATTTCCGAGCCCTTGGACGACCCGTGGGCCGACGCCGGTCCCGGTGATCGTCTGCCCGCCTCCCGCCGACGGGGTGACGGCGGCCGTGGTCGGGACGACCGGCACGACCGGGGCCGGGACAGCGGGGACTGGGACGGTGGTGGTACCACCTTCGAGCGGGTCCCCCCGCAGGACCTGGACGCCGAGCAGTCCGTGCTCGGCGGCATGCTGCTCTCCAAGGACGCCATCGCCGACGTCGTCGAGATCCTCAAGGGCCACGACTTCTACAAGCCCGCCCACGAGACGATCTACCAGGCGATCCTCGACGTCTACGCGAAGGGCGAGCCGGCCGACCCCATCACCATCGCCGCCGAGCTCACCAAGCGGGGTGAGATCAACAAGGTCGGTGGCGCCTCCTATCTGCACACCCTCGTCCAGACGGTGCCGACGGCGGCGAATGCCGAGTACTACGCGGAGATCGTCCATGAGCGGGCCGTACTGCGCCGCTTGGTCGAGGCCGGGACGCGCATCACCCAGATGGGATACGCGGCCGACGGTGACATCGACGAGATCGTCAACAGTGCCCAGGCCGAGATCTACGCGGTCACCGAGCAGCGGACCAGCGAGGACTACCTGCCGCTCGGCGACATCATGGAGGGCGCACTCGACGAGATCGAGGCGATCGGCTCCCGTACCGGCGAGATGACCGGTGTCCCGACCGGCTTCACCGACCTGGACTCGCTCACCAACGGCCTGCATCCCGGCCAGATGATCGTCATCGCCGCCCGTCCCGCCATGGGCAAGTCCACCCTCGCGCTGGACTTCGCGCGGGCCGCGTCGATCAAGCACAATCTGCCCAGCGTCATCTTCTCCCTCGAAATGGGCCGCAACGAGATCGCGATGCGTCTGCTGTCCGCGGAGGCCCGGGTCGCCCTGCACCACATGCGGTCCGGCACGATGACGGACGAGGACTGGACCCGGCTGGCCCGCCGGATGCCCGACGTCTCGGCCGCGCCCCTGTACATCGACGACTCCCCGAACCTGTCGATGATGGAGATCCGCGCGAAGTGCCGCCGGCTCAAGCAGCGCAACGACATCAAGCTGGTGATCATCGACTATCTCCAGTTGATGCAGTCCGGTGGCAAGCGCTCCGAGAGCCGCCAGCAGGAGGTCTCGGACATGTCCCGAAACCTGAAGCTGCTGGCGAAGGAGCTGGAGGTCCCGGTGATCGCGCTCTCACAGCTCAACCGTGGCCCCGAGCAGCGTACGGACAAGAAGCCGATGGTGTCCGACCTGCGTGAGTCGGGATCCATCGAGCAGGACGCCGACATGGTCATCCTGCTCCACCGCGAGGATGCCTACGAGAAGGAGTCGCCGCGCGCGGGCGAGGCGGACATCATCGTCGGCAAGCACCGAAACGGTCCTACGGCGACGATCACCGTGGCCTTCCAGGGCCACTACTCCCGCTTCGTGGACATGGCACAGACGTGATTCCCGCCGGGGACGTCGCTGACTGAGCGGAGTCACCCCACACGGACTCGACGTCGGCCCGCCCACCAGGTGGACTGGGCTCATGACGACATTCCAGGAAGACCTGCTCCCCGCCACTCGGCGGGCGCTGCTGCATCGGATCGCCGTGGCCCAGTCCGAGGGCAGGGCGCCGTCACTCGTTGCGGCCGTGGTGCGGGACGGCCGGACCGTCTGGCACGGGGCGCGGACTTCGGTGGACGGCCATGGGCCGGACGAGGACGTGCAGTACCGGATCGGTTCGATCACCAAGACCTTCACGGCCGTTCTGGTCCTGAGGCTTCGTGACGAAGGGCTGCTCGACCTCGGGGACGCCTTGGAGAAACACCTTCCGGGCACCGGCGCGGGGGAGGCCACCATCGCCGAACTCCTCGCCCATACCGGAGGTCTGGCAGCGGAGTCACCGGCCCCGTGGTGGGAACGCACCCCGGGCTCGCTGCGGCCGGAGCTGAGTGATGTCCTCGGCGAGCAGCCCCAACTGCACCCGGTCGGGCGGCGGCACCACTATTCGAACCCCGGCTACACCTTGCTCGGTGCACTGGTCGAGGAAGTCCGCGGTGTCCCCTGGGAGGATGTGCTGCGGCGGGAGGTCCTCGAACCCCTCGGCCTCGCGCGCACGAGCACCCAGCCGCGGGCGCCGCACGCCGGTGGCTGGGCGGTGCACCCCTGGGCCGATGCCATGCTCCCTGAACCCTCGGAGGACCTCGGCCGGATGGCACCGGCCGGGCAGCTCTGGTCGACCACCGGCGATCTGGCACGCTTCGCCGTGTTCTTGGCGGCCGGGGACGATCGAGTGCTCAGCGCCGAGTCGGTGCGGGAGATGCGCACCCCGGCTGCCCCCTCCGAGCCGGCCGACGTACTGGACGGCGCCACCTATGGACTTGGCCTGCAGATCCAGCGCCGTGACGGCAGGCTGCTCGTCGGACACTCCGGCTCGCTGCCCGGTTTCCTGGCCAACCTGACCATCAGCGTGGAGGACGACGTTGCGGCCGTGGTGCTGGCCAACTGCACTTCGGGCCCGCTGTTGGCGGCCACCGGAGCCGACCTCGTCCGTATCGTCGCGGAGGCCGAGCCGCGTATCCCCGAGCCGTGGCGGCCTCTGACCCGAGTCGAGCCCTCGGTACTTGAGTTGGCGGGCCCGTGGTACTGGGGCACGCACGCCTTCGTGCTGCGGGTGACGGCCGACGGGCTCATCTCGCTCGGGCCGTTGACCGGTGCCGGGCGCCGAACCCGTCTCTGTGCCAACGGCGACGGCACATGGACCGGGTTGGAGGGTTACTACGCCGGGGAGCTGCTCCGTCCCGTACGGAGCCCGGAAGGCGCCGTGACCCACCTGGACCTCGGGTCGTTCGTGTTCACGCGTCAGCCGTACGACGAGGCCGCTCCCGTTCCCGGTGGAGTGGACCCCGAGGGATGGCGGGGGATCCGTTAGCGGACGAGAGAGCAGAGCGGTGTTTCACGTGAAACACCGCCCGCACACCGCTGGGGTTCAGATGTTGAGCTTGAAGCCCACGTGTGAGGCGGTGAAGCCGAGCCGCTCGTAGAAGCGATGGGCGTCGATCCGTGACGCGTCCGAGGTCAGCTGGACCAATCGGCATCCCTGGCGACGGGATTCGTCGATCGCCCACTCGATGAAGCGGGTCCCCAACCCGCTGCCGCGCTCGTCGGCGTGGATGCGCACGGCTTCGATGATGGACCGGGTGGCTCCGCGTCTCGACAGCCCGGGAATGACCGTGAGTTGGAGGGTACCGACGACACGGCCCTCACGGACGGCGACGACCAACTGCTGGTTGGGGTCGGCGCTGAGCCGGTCCAGGGCGCTGAAATAGGGCGTCAGGTCGTCCGGTGATTCGCGTTCTGCGCCCAGCGGGTCGTCGGCGAGCATGCCTACGATTGCCGGGATGTCGTCGGCGACCGCGGCGCGTATGTCAAGGTCTCCCATACCCGCAGCCTATGCGGACACGTGCAGCGACTCCACGGCATGGACCAGCGGGGCCAGCTCCGGGTTCCTGGCCGCCTCGTCGAGGGCCTCGCGCAGCGCCGTGTCGTTGGTGGGGCGAGCCTCTTCCAGCAGCAGAAGACCCGCCTCGGTGACGTTCGTGTAAATGCCACGGCGATCGGTCGGGCACAGATAGCGCTCCAGAAGGCCGCGCTCCTCCAAGCGTGTGACCAGCCGCGTGGTGGCGCTCTGGCTGAGCACGACTGCGTCGGCGACCTGCTTCATCTGCAGATGGCCCCCTTCGCCGTCGTGCTGCCGGCTGAGGACGTCGAGCAGGGAGTACTCGCGCACGCTCAGGTCGTGTCCGGCCTGAAGGGCGCGCTCGATGTGAGCTTCGATCCTCCCGTGCAGGAGAGAGAGGGCGCACCACCCCTGGGCGAGGGCGGTGGGCGCGGGGTCTGTCGCTGTCATTGGCGGTTCCTCCGTCCCGGAGCGGCTGCAGTCAGGATAGAGCACCTTCGCGATAGCCCGCGTTTGCATATATCCAGCGTATGCAATTATTGTGGACGCTCGTAAAATGCATGTGCAATCACTTGGAAGGTCGAACCCCATGCCACTCGCGCTCCTGGCCCTCGCGATCGGGGCCTTCGGAATAGGAACGACGGAATTCGTGATCATGGGTCTGCTGCCGGAAGTCGCCGGTGACTTCGGAGTCTCCATCCCCACCGCCGGTCTGCTGGTGACGGGCTACGCGCTCGGTGTGGTCATCGGCGCCCCGCTGATGACCGTCCTGGGCACCAAGGTCCCGCGCAAGCGAATGCTGATGCTGCTGATGGGGCTGTTCATCGCCGGGAATCTGCTGTCCGCCGTGGCTCCCACCTTCTCCGTCATGCTGATCGGCCGTGTGGTCGCCTCCCTCGCCCACGGTGCCTTCTTCGGCATCGGCTCTGTCGTCGCGGCCGAGCTGGTCGCCCCCAGCAGGAAGGCTGGGGCCATCGCGATGATGTTCACCGGCCTCACCGTCGCCAATGTCGTCGGCGTCCCGCTCGGCACCCTGGTGGGGCAGCACGTCGGCTGGCGCGTCACCTTCGCCGTCGTCGCCGCTCTCGGTGTCGTCGGTCTGGCCGGTATCGCCAAGCTGGTCCCCGAACTGCCCAGGCCTCAAGGCGTGCACCTGCGGCACGAGCTGGCCGCGTTCAAGAACGCCCAGGTCCTGCTCGCCATGGCGATGACCGTCCTCGGCTTCGGCGGTGTCTTCGCGGCCATCACCTACATCGCGCCGATGATGACCCGTGTCGCCGGCTTCGCCGATGGCTCCGTGACCTGGCTGCTGGTCCTCTTCGGCCTCGGCATGGTGGGCGGCAACCTCGTCGGTGGCAGGTTCGCCGACCGCGCCCTGATGCCCATGCTGTACGTGTCCCTGAGCGCCCTGGCCGTGGTCCTCGCGCTCTTCACGCTCACCGCGCACAACAAGGTGGCGGCTGCTGTGACCGTCGCCCTGATCGGTGCCCTGGGCTTCGCCACCGTCCCGCCGCTCCAGAAGCGGGTCCTCGACCACGCCCACGGCGCCCCCACCCTGGCCTCCGCCGTGAACATCGGCGCGTTCAACCTCGGCAACGCCCTGTCCGCCTGGCTGGGCGGCCTCGTGATCGCCGCAGGACTCGGCTACACCTCACCCAACTGGGTGGGCGCCGCCCTCGCCGCCGCCGCCCTGGTCCTCGCCCTTCTCTCAGCCGCCTTGGAGCGCCGCGGCAGCTCCCCGAGCGCGGTGATCTCCGGGGCCACGCCCGCGGAACAGCGGGCATCTGTCGACCACTGACGGCCGGTGCGCCGGACGTGGAATGCCGCCCCCTGTGGCGGGAGCCGGCATGTCGCCGTGCCGAAGGCTTCAGCCCGCCGCGACCGTCAGGGGGGCGAACCGTCGGGTCCAGTCTCCGGGCGACTCGGTGATGCCGTAGGTCATGACGGAGTTCATGGCGACGGACACCAGCCCCCGTGCCTTCGCCCAGGCCAGCAGCTCTTCGTGCCGGACGTCGATGTCGGTACGGAGTGGGCGATCACTGTGCCTGGCGAGCGACGTCACCAGGGCTTTCGCCGTCTCGGTGTCACGCGCGATCAAGGGACCGACGACATGGGTGTCCATGTTGGGCCAGGCGGCCGCGTACCCGACGATCCGCCCGTCGTCCACGGCGACATGCAGCAGGTCCGAGAACGCCGGCAGCCGAGTGATGAGGAGGGTGCGGTCGGCGCCGAACACCTCCTCGTCCAGCCTGAGGATGGAACCGAGGTCCTCCGCGGTGGCCGCCCGAGTCGCCACCCGGGGCTTCGGCCCACCCGGGGTGAAGGGACCGGACAGCATCTCCGCATGTCCGGTGACCTTGAATCCCAGCTCCTCGTAGAGCGGACGGCCGTTCGGGGTGGCGTACAGGGTCAGGGGAGTCGTTCCCATCACCGAGACGACGTGCCGCATCAGCCGGCGCCCGATGCCCTGTCGAGCGTGGCGTTCGGCGACCAGGACCATGCCGACCGCGCCGAGGTGAGGCCGTTCCCTGGGGCCGTACTCCGTGATGACACAGGCGGCGACCAGGCCTCCGGCGGGGTCGTCGATGCCGTATCCCTTTCCGGCAGTGAGCAGCAAGCGCCACTTGTGTTCCTCGCGGGGCCACCCCCGATCCTCGGACAAGTCGGCGCAGGCGCTGAGATCGCGTGGCGTCAGTCGGCGAATGGGCGGAGCGGCGTCGGGGCGAGTGGACACGAAGGTCAGGCTCGCCGACCGACGCCCCCGGCGTCCAGCGCTTTCAGGGCAGACGCACGCGCTTTTGGCCACGGGTGGTCGATCATGAGAGCACGGATGGTCGCCCGCCGCGGGTTTCCCGAGAAAGGCGGGGACGTGTGCGCATGGCGACGGCCGATAGGGTCGGCTCCGGTTCATGTCCGGGGCGGTGCGCTCTGTCGCGAGTATTGCGGCCCAAGTCACACTCTCGCCCTACTTGTCAGTAGGCGGGGGAATCGCGGGTTCAATGTGGCCGTATCGGCCACGGGGCCTGAGCGGGAGAGCCACCGTCAACAGGGGAATGTCACCACCTGCCGAGTGAAGTGCGCAGACCGACCGCAAGACGTTCGAGGCGAGGGCACAGCATGGACGCTCCGACCACTACGTCGGCGAACGACGACGGGGCCGGTGGAGGCGGCTGGTTCGTGTCCCACGACAGGCCCGCGGTCGCCTCCTCCGCAGCGCCCGCCCGCCGTCAGGGAGCCACTCAGGCCCCGTCGGACGGGCCGCAGCCGCAGACCGCTTCCTCGGACGCTATCCGTATCCGCAGCACCATGGCCGAGGTCGGACCGATCGCCGACAAAGTCACCTCGTACTTCTACGCTCTGCTCTTCGTCCGCCATCCCGAACTGCGCTCGCTGTTCCCAGCGGCCATGGACACCCAGCGGGACCGGTTGTTCAAGGCGCTGCTCACCGCGGCCGAGCGCATCGACCACACACCCGCCCTGGTCGAGTACCTCCAGAACCTGGGCCGCGGCCACCGCAAGTACGGGACCCGGCCCGAGCACTACCCGGCCGTCGGCGAGTGTCTGATCGGCGCACTCAGCACGTACGCCACAGGCATCTGGGACCGCGAGACGGAGGCGGCCTGGGTACGGACGTACACGACGATGTCGCAGGTGATGATCGACGCGGCGGCCACGGACGACTTGCGCGCCCCGGCATGGTGGCACGCGGAGATCGTCGCTCACGAGCTCAGGACCTCGGACGTCGCCGTGCTCACCGTCCGTCCGGACCACCCCTATCCCTTCGTTGCCGGGCAGTACACGAGCCTGGAGACACCCTGGTGGCCGCGGGTGTGGCGGCATTACTCCTTCGCCTCCGCACCCCGCTCGGACGGTCTGCTCACGTTCCATGTGAAGGCCGTCCCGGCAGGCTGGGCCTCCAACTCGCTGGTGCACCGGGCCCGTCCCGGCGACGTCCTTCGTCTCGGTCCGCCCGGTGGTTCGATGACCGTCGACCACACCAAGGACAACGGACTGCTCTGCCTGGGCGGTGGCACGGGCATCGCGCCCATCAAGGCAATGGTCGAAGACCTCGCCGAACGCGGCTCGCGCCGCCCGGTGGACGTGTTCTACGGCGCCCGTACCGACCACGAGCTGTATGACATGGAAACCTTGCTTCGGCTCCAGCAGAACCATCCCTGGCTCACGGTCCGCGCGGTCGTCGACCAGCGGGCGCACGTGCAGCTCCCCGACGCCGTCCGCGAATACGGCCCGTGGACCGAGCACGACGCCTGTCTCTCCGGGCCGCCGGGGATGATCCGCAACGGGATCACCGCGTTGCGGAACGTCGGCATCCCCGCGCACCGCATCCGGCACGACTCGCCAGCGGAAATGGTCGCACCCGGCGACTGACCGTCAGCCGAGGTCCGGAGCGTGCATCGCCCGCACGCCTTCGATGTTGCCGTCCAAGTAGTGCCGCAGTGACAGCGGTACGAGGTGCACGGAGGCGATCCCCACGCGGGTGAAGGGGACTCGGACGATCTCGTACTCGCCGGCGGGCTCATCGACTTCGGGGCCGTGCCGCAGGGCGGGGTCCATGGACTCCAGCCGACAGACGAAGAAGTGCTGCACCTTCACGCCAGTCGCACTGCCGCTCTCGCCGATGTGCTCCACGGTGTCGACGAAGCAGGGCACCACGTCGGTGATCTTGGCGCCGAGCTCCTCGTCCACCTCGCGGTGCAGGGCGTCGACGACGGTGCTGTCCTCAGGCTCGACTCCGCCACCGGGGGTGACCCAGTAGGGATCGACACCAGGCTTGGTGCGCTTGATCAGGATCAGGTCGTCGCCGTCGAGTAGAACGGCACGGGCGGTGCGCTTGACCACGGGTCGGACGGTCATGGGAGAAATGTGGCCCAGCTGGTTCCACGTGAAACATCGCGAAGTGCCACGGCACGGAGACGCTGCGTCAACCCCGCCGAACGCGCTCCCCCTGCGCCCCGCCCGTCCTGCGTGCCTGCGCCCCGCTCCACGGTCAGTCCCAGTCCGCGGCCGCGCGCTGGAGCCAGTCGTGCGCTCGCGCGACATGCGGCAGGGCGAGCGTGCCGGTGCGCACCACGAGGAAGTACGTCCGCAGCGGAGGTACCGCGGGATCATGCAGTGCCACGACCTCACCGCGGTCCAGGGCGGCGGTGCACAGATACCGGGGCAGCACCGCGAGGCCGGCGCCCGCGACCGTGCACGCGAGGACCGCACGCAGATCGGGTGCCACGACGGTACCCGAGGCGGCGGGACGCGTGTCGAAGACGGAACCCCAGTAGCGTGAGACGAACGGCAGCGACTCATGGACCTCGACGACCGGCAGGTTCTCCAGGGCGGCCGCGCCCTTGCCGCACACCTTGTCGGCGCCTGTCTCCTCGGCCCAGCGCGGAGCGGCGACCAGTACGTGCTCCTCGTCGCAGAGCGCGCTGGCGGTGAGCAGGGCGCCACGCGGCCGGACCGTACTGATGGCCAGGTCATGGTGGCCGGCGGAGAGTCCTTCCAGGGTCTCCTCCGCGTTCCCGAACGAGGCGCGCAGCGCGAAGCGCCGGCCGTCGTCGCCGGTGAGCTCCGTGAGAGCGGGGAGGGCGCGCTCCGCGGTGAACTCGGGCGGCCCGGCGAGGTGCAGGGTGCGTGTCGAGGACTCGTCGTCGAGGCCGTGTTCCGCTATCTCCACGAGAGCGTCGAGGTGCGGTGCGGCTTTGTGGGCGAGTTCGTCGCCGATGCTCGTGGGAGTCACCCCGCGGGCCTGGCGCAGGAAGAGCGGGCGCCCCAGTTGTCGCTCCAGGGTCCGGATCTGGGAGGTCACGGCCGGCTGGGAGAGACCGAGCAGAGCGGCGGCACGCGTGAACGAGCCGGCCCGGTGAACGGTGACGAAGGTGCGCAGCAAGGCCAGATCCATCGCACACCCTCCCTTTTCGCCTTGCCCCTTTCCGGCCCTTGGGCAGGTTCCCAACTATAAATAAGTCGATAGGTCTCTGCCGCTACAGTGATTGGACACTGACGCAGAGTCAACTAGCCTTGGTCGCGCGGTTCTTGGCGCGCGGGAACCGGGACGGTCCGAGCCACGAGGGGGGAGGCTCGGACCGTCCGATAGGTGCGACCGGATCCGTGGAGTCGTCCGTAATCCGGTCACTGATCCGACTCGTCCAACGCGCGCAGCACATCGGCCACCAGATCATCGGGATCCTCGGCCCCGACCGACAGTCGGATAAAGCCCTCCGGCACGTCGTCCCCGCCCCAACGCCGCCGCCGCTCGGCCGTGGAGCGCACCCCGCCGAAGCTCGTCGCGTCATCGACCAGCCGCAGGGCCCCAAGGAAACGCTCGGCACGCGCGCGCGTGGACAGCGTGAAGGAGATCACCGAGCCGTAGCGGCGCATCTGCTGTGCGGCGATCTTGTGCGCGGGGTCGTCGGAAAGCCCCGGGTAGCGCAGCCCGCTCACCTCGGGCCGCTCGCGCAACGCCTCCGCCAGCAGCTGGGCCGTCGCGTTCTGCCTGTCCACCCGCAACTGGAGGGTGGCCAGCGAGCGATGCGCCAGCCAGGCCTCCATGGGGCCGGCGATCGCCCCGATGATCTTGCGCCAGCGGCGTACGGCCGCCATCGCCGCCGCATCGCGCCCGCTGACGTAGCCCAGCAGCACGTCCCCGTGGCCGGTGAGCTGCTTGGTGCCGCTGGCCAGGGAGAAGTCGGCGCCCAGCGCCAGCGGGCGCTGGCCGAGCGGGGTGGCGAGCGTGTTGTCGACGGCGACGAGGGCACCACGCGCGTGCGCCGCCCCGGTGAGGCGCCGGATGTCGCAGACGTCGAGCCCGGGGTTGCACGGAGACTCGATCAGCAGCAGCTTCGCCCCGTCAAGGACGTCGAGCTGGGCGTCGCCGGCCGTGGGAGCGGTGCGCACCTCGATGCCGTACGCCTCCAGCTGGGCGCGGACCAGGGGCAGCACCTGGTAGCCGTCTGACGGCAGGACGACCGCGTCCCCGGCGCTCAGCTGCGAGAAGAGCACCGCCGAGATGGCCGCCACCCCGGAGGCGAACACCAGCGTCTCGACCTCTTCACCGGGTGCCTCCAGCTCGCCGATGGCCCGTTCCAGATGGGTCCAGGTCGGGTTCTCCTCACGCCCGTAGGCGTACGGCCCGCTCACGTCGCCCGGCAGATGGAAATGCGCCGCGAAGACCGGCCCGGGCAGGGTCGGCTCGTTCTTGACCGGCTCGGGCAGCCCCGCGCGCACCGCGCGCGTGCCCTCGCCCATGGTCGCCTCGCTCATGCCGTCCTACCCTCCACTTCGTCCCGCACGGCGGCGAGCAGGCCCTCGCTCGCCGCCTCCACCATCTCAAGACATTCCTCGAAGCCGTCCAGACCGCCGTAATACGGATCCGGTACGTCCGCCTCGTCACCCGCGGCCGGGTCGTAGGAGCGCAGCAGGCGCACCTTGCGGGCGTCCTCCTCGGTGGGGGCCAGGCGGCGCAGCGCCTTGAGATGGCCGGAGTCGAGCGCGACCACGAGGTCGAGGCGCGCGAACCAGGACGCATGGAACTGGCGGGCGGTGTGGTCGCCGTCGTAACCGTGTTCCCTGAGGACGCGGACGGTGCGTGGGTCGGCGCCGTCGCCCTCGTGCCAGCCACCGGTGCCGGCGCTGTCGACCTCGACACGGTCGTCGAGCCCGGCCTCGGCCACGCGAGCACGGAAGACGGATTCGGCCATCGGGGAACGGCAGATGTTGCCGGTGCAGACGAAGCAGACGCGATAGGTCATCAGGTGCTCAGTCCGTGTCGGGAAGGATCATGTTCAGGGCCCAGGACACGATGGAGATGATCAGACCGCCCAGGACGGCCGTCCAGAACCCCTCCACATGGAAGCTCAGGTCGAGCTTGCCGCACACCCACGACGTCAGCAGCAGCATCAGCGCGTTGACCACCAGGGTGATCAGGCCCAGGGTGAGGATGAACAGCGGAAAGGTCAGGATCTTGACGAGCGGCTTGACCAGGAAGTTCACCAGGCCGAAGACCAGGGCCACCAGGATCAGCGTCCAGACCTTCTTGGCGGTGCTGTCGCCGGTCAGGGTGATCTTGTCGAGCAGCCATACGGCGACCGCCAGGGCGCCCGCGTTGGCGATCGTCTTGACTACGAAATTCATCATGTGTCTGATCGTGGCAGACGAGATCGGGTACGAGCAGTGGGGCGAGGGCGACAACGGCGATGAAGGCATTCCGGCTGGACGAACTGGAGGCGGAGCGCGCCGCCAACGACGGGGCCTACCTGCAGTTCCTGCGGGAGCGGAACATGTCGGTAGGCCTCTACGCCCTCGACGCGGGCTCGCACGACCCACAGCAGCCGCACAACCAGGACGAGGTCTACTTCGTCGTCAGCGGCCGCGCGGCGATCACCGTCGGTCTGGAGACCACTCAGGTGGCACGGGGCAGCGTGGTCTACGTGCCGGCCGGGGTGGCCCACAAGTTCCATCACATCAGCGAGGATCTGCGGGTTCTGGTCGTCTTCTCTCCCCCCGAGGCCTGACCTCGCTCTCGGGGTTCCCTAAGGGAAGGGTCAGGGGAGGACAAGGGATGCGGGGCCCCCGTACGGCCCCTTCGCGGCTCTAGCATCGAGTGCAGGACAACGCATCGTGCGGGACGCACGAGACCGTACGTGCCGGAGTGCACGAGAAGGCGGAGGACAGGGCAATGCGGGAGATCTTCACGGGGCTGCCGTGGTGGGTGAAGTGGATCGCGGTGCCGGTCATCGCGCTGGTGGTGTTCGGCGGTCTCATCACGGCCGTGATCAGCTGGGTGGTCTTCCTGCTCTTCAAGCTGCTGATCTTCGTGGCCCTGGTCGGCGGACTGATCTACATCGTGCGGAAGTTCATGTCGAACTCCTCGTCGAAGAGCGACTGGTGAGGTCCGCGGGAATCGGTGGCCGGTAACAGGATTCACCGGTTCCCTCGGGGGAGGGAAGTTTCCCGCGCGGGCCGACCTGGAGCGTCGCCGGACGGTTAGAGTCGCTGACCCCTCGCGCTCCGGGAGTGACCCTTGGCCACGCTTGACGCCGCCCCCGTACCCACGGAACATCCCCCACCCCCGACCCAACGCCGTTCCGGCACACCGCCCGTGCAGCGGCCGGCCGCCCCCGCCGTCCCCGCACAGCCCCACTCGGCCACTCTCATCGGCTCCGTGCAACGCGCGATGCGCCTGCTTGAGTGCGTCGCCCGACACGCGCACGGCGCCCCCGCCAAACAACTGGCCCGAGAGACCGGCCTCGCCCTCCCCACCGCCTACCATCTGCTGCGCACCCTGGTCCACGAGGGCTATCTGCGCCGGGACAAGGGGTTGTTCTTCCTCGGTGAGGCAGCGGAGCGACTGAGCAGCAGCGGAGCAGAGCAGAAACGTCGCAGCGCGGTCGTCGACACCCTCGCTCACTGGCGGGATTCGATCGGTGTCCCGGTGTACTACGCCATGTACCGGGACGGTGAGATCGAGGTCATGTGCGTCGCCGACTCCCCAGGTGCTCCGGCGGTGGAGGAGTGGGCCGACTTCCGCGAGACCGGACACGCGCACGCCATCGGTCAGTGTCTTCTCTCCCAGCTGGACGACGACGTCCGCCGTGACCATCTGAGCCGCTATCCCGTGCGGCCCATCACTCCTTACACCGTCCGTGACGGCCAGATGCTGCTGCGCCGGCTGGAGCGGACGCGGCGGATGGCCCCGGTGGTGGAACGCCAGGAGTACGCGCTGGGGACCGTCTGTGCCGCCATTCCTCTGACCGTCGGCACCACCGCCGCCACGATCGCCATCTCCCTGCCCCTGCACCAGGCCGACCGGCTGCTGCCCGCTGTCCGTCAGTTGCAGGCCGAGGTGGGCCGGCATCTGGGATCCCTGGCACTCGCTATCAGTATCTGAAAACTCACTCCTTGTGATCTCACGTGTACGTTCAGCAAGATTTGACCACCATCAAGGGATTAATCCCGGCCAGTCGGTGTCATATGACGGGGTAGGCAATGCGCGAGTCCGTACAAGCAGAAGTCATGATGAGCTTTCTCGTGTCGGAGGAGCTCTCCTTCCGCATCCCCGTGGAGTTGCGCTACGAGACGTGTGATCCCTATGCCGTCCGGCTCACCTTCCATCTGCCCGGGGACGCACCGGTCACCTGGGCCTTCGGCCGGGAGCTGCTGATCGACGGGGTGGGACGGCCGTGCGGCGAGGGAGATGTGCACATCGCGCCCGCCGATGCCGAGGTGCTGGGCGAGGTCCTGATCCGGCTTCAGGTCGGTGGCGACCAGGCGATGTTCCGGTCCTCCGCGCCGCCGCTGGTGGCGTTCCTCGACCGTACGGACAAACTGGTGCCGCTCGGCCAGGAGGGCTCGCTCGCCGACTTCGACGCGCACCTCGACGAGGCCCTCGACCGCATCCTGGCCGAGGAGCAGAGCGCCGGCTGAAGAGGTACCGCACGGGGCGCACGTCGCTCCGTCGAGCCGTGTGCGGACGCGCAGGAACGCTTCTGCGTGTCCACGACGTCAGTCGCGACACCTCTCCGCATCACCGATGTCCGTGTCCCGGCCGCGCTGGCCCGGCCGCGCTGCGCCGGCCTCACCGTTTCCGGCGCCGCCCCCGGCCACCGTGCGTCGGGGCCGGCGGTGCGGTCGGCCCGGCTGACGCTGCCTCCATGGCCGCGGCCGTTCCCGTGCCCGCCCGGTCGGCCGACACGACCAGGGCCGCGAGCAGCGTGGTGACCGGCACCGAGGCGACCAGGCCGATCGAGCCGACCAGCGTGCGCACGACCTCCTCGGCCACCAGCTCGCTGTTGGCGACCGTGGCCACACTGCTCTGCGCGATCGAGAAGAGCAGCAGCAGCGGCAGCGCGGCACCCGCGTAGGCCAGTACGAGGGTGTTGACGACCGAGGCGATGTGGTCGCGGCCGATGCGGATACCAGCCCGGTACAGCCCGCGCCAGCCCATCGTCGGGTTGGCCTCGTGCAGCTCCCAGACCGCCGAGGTCTGTGTCACCGTCACATCGTCCAGGACACCCAGCGAACCGATGATGACACCGGCCAGCAGCAGACCGCTCATGTCGATCGACGGATACAGGCCGTGGATCAGACCGGTGCTGTCATCGGTGTTGCCGGTGAGTGCGGCCCAGTCGATGAACTCCGAGCCCAGCAGGCCGATCAGGCACAGCGAGACCAGCGTGCCGAGCACCGCCACCGAGGTCCGGGCGGACAGCCCGTGACACATGTACAGGGCGATCAGCATGATGGCACTCGACCCGACCACCGCCACCAGCAGCGGATTGGAGCCCTGCAGGACCGCCGGGAGGATGAACAGGGTCAGGACCAGGAAGCTGACGGCCAGCGCGACCAGCGCCATCACACCACGCAGTCGGCCCACCACCACGACGGCGAGCGCGAAGATCCCGGCCAGCAGCGCCATCGGGAACTTCCGGTTCACGTCGGTGACCGAGTACTGCAGGTCCTTGGGCGCGGAGGGTTCGTACGCCGCCACGACCTTCTCGCCTTCGTGCAACTGCCGTGACTGGTCGGGCTGCACGATCTCGGTGAAGGTACGGCCCTTGTCCTTGCCGGTGTCGACCCGGACCGTGGCCTTCTTGCAGGTGCCGCCGTCCTCCCGCTTCGAGGACGTGCCGTCGGCGGTGGAGGCGTCGTCCGTCGAGCCGCCTCCTGAGGCGTTGACCGACTTGCAGCTCACCGAGAGGACCTTGGTGACCGTCGCCGCCTGGGTCTGGCGGTCGAAGCCCACCCCGGTGCGCTCGTGCGGCGGGGCACCGCCGGGCCACAGCAGCACCAGGCCGACCACGACCGCGGCGGTGAAGGGGATCAGGATCGCCGCGATGACCTTGCGTAGATGCTTGGAGACGGGCGCGGCGGGCCCGTGGCTGTGGCTGTGCCCGTGCGCGTGGCCGCTCTGGCCGGGGCCGTGGGCGTGGCCGGCAGCCTGGTGGTGGTCGTACGGCTCGGCCTGTCTGTGGATGTGGCCGTCACCGGCACCATGGCCCCCGTGGCCGGTTCCGCCGCCCTGCGAGGCGCCGTTGCCGCGCTGCGGCTCGGAGGGCGGGTAAGGGTGCTGCTGTGTCGAGGTCACCGCCCGATCATCGCAAGAACGGCAAGGGCCCCCTGTTCACCGCGCCCGAATTGACGCTAGCGTGGAGGCACCTTTGCACACGCGGGAGCTCGGAGCACCGGGCTGAGAGGGCGCTGACCTCCGTATTTGCGATGTTTCACGTGGAACGAATGATGTTTCACAGGGAACGCCGCCCGACGGAAGCCGCTGCGTCGACCGCCGAACCTGTTACCGGGTAATGCCGGCGTAGGGAGTAGGTCTCATGACCAACAAGGACGTACGCACGCCTGCCTCCAGTCAGGACGAACAGCCCATCACGGGGGAAACTCACCCGGAGGCCGGGAAGTCCATCGGCTGGCACAAGGGATATGTCGAGGGCTCCCGCCCTGATCTGCGGGTGCCGGTCCGTCAGGTGCATCTCAGCAACGGGCAGTCGGTGACGCTCTACGACACCTCAGGCCCGTACACCGATCCGCTCGTCGAGACCGACGTCCGCAGGGGCCTGCCGCCGCTGCGGGAGAACTGGATCGTCGGCCGCGGCGACACCGAGGAGTACGCGGGCCGTCCCGTCCGTCCCGAGGACGACGGGATCAAGCACACCTCGCCCCGCGGAGGTCTGCGCAACCTGGACGCGGTCTTCCCGGGCCGGCCACGCCAGCCGCGGCGCGGCCGGAACGGCGAGGCGGTGACGCAGCTCGCGTACGCACGCCGGGGCGAGATCACCCCGGAGATGGAGTACGTGGCCATCCGCGAGAACGTTTCTCCCGAGGTGGTCCGCGAGGAGATAGCGGCAGGCAGGGCCGTACTGCCCGCCAACGTCAACCACCCGGAGATCGAGCCGATGATCATCGGCAAGCGGTTCCTGGTGAAGGTCAACGCCAACATCGGGAACTCGGCAGTCACCTCCTCCATCGAGGAGGAGGTCGAGAAGATGACCTGGGCGACCCGCTGGGGCGCCGACACGGTCATGGACCTGTCCACCGGTCGCAACATCCACACCACCCGCGAGTGGGTGCTGCGCAACTCCCCTGTCCCCATCGGCACGGTGCCGCTCTACCAGGCCCTGGAGAAGGTCGACGGCAGGGCCGAGGAACTGACCTGGGAGATCTACAAGGACACGGTCGTCGAACAGGCCGAGCAGGGCGTGGACTACATGACCGTCCACGCGGGCGTGCGCCTGCCGTACGTGCCGCTCACCGCCAACCGCAAGACCGGCATCGTCTCGCGCGGCGGCTCGATCATGGCGGCCTGGTGCCTCGCCCACCACAAGGAATCGTTCCTGTACGAGAACTTCGAGGAACTCTGCGAGATCCTCGCCGCCTACGACGTCACCTACTCCCTGGGGGACGGGCTGCGCCCCGGCTCCATCGCGGACGCCAACGACGAGGCCCAGTTCGCGGAACTGCGCACGCTCGGGGAACTCAACCGGATCGCCAGGCGTTTCCATGTTCAGACCATGATCGAAGGCCCGGGTCACGTCCCGATGCACAAGATCAAGGAGAACATCGACCTTCAGCAGGAGATCTGCGATGAAGCTCCGTTCTATACGCTCGGCCCGCTGACCACGGACGTCGCGCCGGCGTACGACCACATCACCTCCGGCATTGGTGCCGCGATGATCGCCTGGTGGGGTACGGCGATGCTCTGCTACGTCACGCCGAAGGAGCACCTGGGCCTGCCCAACCGGGACGACGTCAAGACCGGCGTCATCACCTACAAGATCGCAGCCCACGCGGCCGACCTGGCCAAGGGCCACCCGGGCGCGCAGGAGTGGGACGACGCGCTGTCCGACGCCCGGTTCGAGTTCCGCTGGGAGGACCAGTTCAACCTCGCCCTGGACCCGGACACGGCCCGCGGGTTCCACGACGAGACGCTTCCGGCGGAACCGGCGAAGACGGCCCACTTCTGCTCGATGTGCGGGCCGAAGTTCTGCTCGATGAAGATCAGCCAGACCATCACGGAGCGGTTCGGCGGCGCGCCGGCCGACGAGGCGTCTCCCGAGGAGGTCGCGGAGGGGATGTTGCAGAAGTCGAAGGAGTTCGCGGCGGGCGGCAACCGGGTGTACCTGCCGATCGCGGACTGACGGCCGCCGCGGGCGGAGTGCTGCGGGCGGGTCTCCCGGCAGTCCTCCGGTGCGGTCTCGTGGGCCGGGTGTCCGGCCTGCGCCCCCGGCCAGGGGGCGCAGGCCGGGTCATTCCGGCTGGTGCTCCGGGCCTCCGAAGTCCGGGCTGGTGTAGTCCGGGCTGGTGAAGCTCGGGCGAGAGGCCGGGGCGGCCCCGTCGTCGGTGCTGAAGCCGGGACGGTCGTAACCGAGCCGCGGCATCCGGCCCGCTGGGCCCGTCGGAGCCGTACTGCGCAGCCCGGCCGTGCCGGTGTCGGTGGCCAGCGCTTCCCGCAGGAAGGGCAGGATGCCGCGCTCCAGCAGGGCGTCCCGCCAGGCCTCCCGGGCCTTGGCCACCTCTCCGTCGGGCTCGCCGTAGGCTCCGGCCTCCAGCGAAGGACTGTTGCGCAGTGCGGTGAGCAGCAGCCCCGTGCCGGCCATGACGATGGTGGCCGCGGTCACGGCGCCGAACACCCAGCCGGCCGTGAGCATGGTCTCGGCGAACGCCGGGGCCGGGTCCAGCATCTTCAGGACGTAGCCGACGAGGAGGAATATCGCCGCGGCGGTGCCGGCGAGCACGGGCGCCAGGACCAGGGCGAGGGCGAAGCCCCCGGCGCCGGTCGTCTCGGCCGCCTCGCCGAGGGTGGTGGCGAGCCCCAACGAGCCGCCCGTGCCCGGCTCCACGGAGCCGGAGTCCTGGACGGTGGCCGGGGTGGACCGCGCCGGATTGCGCAGTTCCTCGCGGACCTTCACATAATGCTGGTACTCGGTCGCCGCGGCCGCCGTGATCAGTGCGGTGGCGTTGAGCGCCATGGTGCGCAGCTGTTCGGTGTTCAGACGCTGGCCTATACCGGCCAGTTCGGGACGGTACTGGGCGGAGCGCAGCGCCTCATCGAGGATCCGCTCGTATTCCTGGCGGTCCTCGCTGTGCAGGTGCTGCGGAACGCTGTTCATGTGCATCCCCCGATGCTCCGTAGGGCTTGTGCTCGCACGCCGGCGAGCCGTCGGGCAGAAACGGAGGGGAGCCTGCTACGGATAAACCGATGGTAGAGCCGTTACGGCACGCGGTGACAGGGGGTTGCCGGAAATTGGGGGTGGCCCGCGTGTGACGTCGGGAGGATGAAACAGCCGGGCGAACCCTCAGACGTCCAGCGGAAGTTGCCTCACCAGCAGCTTTCCGGCCATGGTCACGCCGCCGTCCATGGCGATGGCCAGCCCGTCGGCGTAGACGTGCGGCTCCTCCACGACCGGGCCGGTGCCCTCTTCGCCCTCCTCGGAGCCGACTTCGCCCAGCAGATAGGGAATCGGGCTGTGTCCGTGAACGATGCGGGTACCGCCGTACGTATCGAGAAGGGAACGGACGGCGTCTGCACCCCCCTCGTCGCGGAAGGAGAAGCGCTTGGTGAATTTGCGGAACAGGTCCCAGACCTCGTCCGCGTCATTGCGCGTGATGGTCTCGCGGACCGTGTCGTTGACCGCCTCGATCGAGTCGCCGTAGTCGAGGTAGGCGGTGGTGTCGGAGTGGACCAGCAGATATCCGTCGACCTGCTCGACGGCGTCCAGGCGGGCCATCCACTGGAGGTGGTGGTCCTGGAGCCGGTCCATGTCGGTCTTCTGGCCGCCGTTGAGCAGCCAGGCGGCCTGGAAGGTGGCGGTGCCCGCACCGGAGTTGACGGGCGTGTCGCCGAACCGTTTGGCGCCGAGCAGCAGCAGCTCGTGGTTGCCCATGAGCGCCTTGCAGTAGCCGCCGGCCGCGGCCGCCTCGGCGGACAGCCGCATCACCAGGTCGATGACGCCGATGCCGTCCGGCCCCCGGTCGGTGAAGTCGCCGAGGAACCACAGCCGGGCGCTGCCCGCACACCAGTGGCCGTCCGCGTCGACCAGGCCCTGCTCCCGCAGTGCGGCGACCAGCTCGTCGAGATAGCCGTGCACGTCACCGACGACGTACAGCGGGCCGGGGCCGTTTCCGGGCTGCGCGCCCGGACCGGCGGCCGGTTCGACGGGCGTCTGGAGCGTGTCGCCCCGGTGGATGACAGGCAGGTCCCGCTGCGTGGGCGTGTACCCGTCGGGATACCCCTCGGGGTACATGTCGTCGAGTGGCGGGACGGCGTCGCCGGGATGGGTGCTGGGGGCGTACGGACCGGTGTCGTTGACGTATCCGGGTACCCGGAAGTCGCGCAACGTCGCCGTCCGCTCCGTCTCGGGTCCCTGACCGGCCCCCTGAGTCATCAGACCCCTCCACCATCGCGCCGCATCTGCACCGCTTCGGACTGCCTGGTCGCAGCGGCCCGCGGTGTCGTGGGCCCATCATAGGAACGCCCGTCGCGCCGTGTGATGACCCAGGGGTGGTGAATCCGGGCAGGACTCCAGTTCAGCGTGGCATTCGCCCCGGTTGGGCAGGGGTTCGACCGCCCGTGGTTCGGCTGCCGTCGGCCGTCGGACGACGCCCGGCGGCCGGGCCGCCCCGCTCTCCGCGTGCTCGTGCTACTCCTCCTCCGGTGCCCGCGGCGGACTGACCGTGGTGCGCTGCGGGCGTCGCTGGGAGGAGGTACGCACGATCAGTTCGGTCGGTATCACCTGCTCGACCGGCTGGTCCGACTCCACTCCCTCGATCGCGTCGATGAGCAGCTGCACCACCGCGGTGCCGATACGGCGGGGCTTCAGGGAGAGCGTGGTGATGGGCGGTTCGGTGTTGGCGTACACCGTCGACTCGCTGCAGCACACCAGGAGCAGATCGTCCGGGACACGCAGCCCGTAGCGACGGGCGGCGGCGAGCAGATCGGTGCCGTTGGGGTCGAAGAGGCCGTAGACGGCGTCGGGGCGGTCCGGCCGGGCGAGCAGCCGGTCGGCGGCGACGGCGCCGGCGCACGGGTCGTGCGCCGGGTACGCCTCGTAGACCGGGTCCTGGCCGACGCGCTCGCACCAGCGCAGGTAGGCGCTGGTCGACAGGTGCGTGTACGTGTCCGTCGTGGTGCCGGTGAGCAGGCCGATCCGGCGGGCGCCCGCGTCGGCGAGATGGTCGAGGATGCCGAGGACGGCGGCCTCGTGGTCGTTGTCCACCCAGGCGGTGACCGGGAGCGCGCCCGCCGGGCGGCCGTCGGAGACCACCGGGAGACCCTGCCGGACCAGTTCGCTGACCACCGGGTCCTGGTCGGAGGGGTCGATGACGACCGTGCCGTCCAGGGCGACGTTCGACCACACGTCGTGGCGTGAGGTCGCGGGCAGGATCACCAGGGCGTAGCCGCGGGCGAGCGCGGCCGAGGTGGCGGCCCGCGCCATCTCGGCGAAGTACGCGAACTCGGTGAAGGTGAAAGGTTCATCCCCGTACGTCGTCACGGTCAGGCCGATGAGTCCCGACTTGCCGGTACGGAGCGTGCGGGCGGCGGCCGAGGGGCGGTACCCCAGCCGGTCGGCGACCTCGCGGACATGGCGCCGGGTGGCATCCGGGAGCCTGCCCTTGCCGTTCAGGGCGTCGGAGACGGTCGTGATGGAGACTCCGGCGGCGGCGGCCACGTCTCTGATGCCCGCCCGGCCCGGCCGGCTGCCTCGCCGAGAGGTTTCCGCGCGGCTCACCTGGTGCTTCCCTGCTGCTGTCATGGCGAGCCGATAGTAGGGCTCATGCGGTGGGGTAGTGCGGACGCATATGCACGCGTTGACAGGCACGTTTCTGCAAGGCCAATTGGGGTCAACTACCTTAGAAAGAAAGTCAGTTGAACGATCCAATGGTGAGACGTGACGTGTCTGCACGCATGGGCCTGCCAAGTGCCCGATGTCTCGAAGAGGTCTCAACTCACCTGCACGGGTGATGCGCGCTACGGCGTGAGCCACCGGCGCGTAGATATATGTAGGGCGCGCCCCCGATAAATGCGCCTTCGTGTGGTGATGCCCGTGATGCCGCCGCCGCTGCCCCGCCCGCTCTTCCGCTGGACGCGGCGGGGCCCAATCCTCTTAAGGTGAGCAGTATTGGATGCCGGCGGTGCGGACGGTCCGCCGGAGGTCGCGAGGAGGACTGCGGTGAGCGAGACGAGCCCCAAGCTGCGCGCCGAGCTGGAGGGTATCCCCACCTACAAGCCGGGCAAGCCGGCGGCGGCCGACGGTTCCGTCGCGTACAAGCTTTCCTCCAACGAGAACCCCTATCCCCCGCTTCCCGGCGTGATGGAGTCCGTCACCGCGGCAGCCGCCTCCTTCAACCGCTACCCGGACATGGCGTGCACGGGGCTGATGAACGAGCTCTCGGACCGCTTCGGTGTCCCGCTCGCCCACCTCGCCACCGGCACCGGGTCGGTCGGTGTCGCCCAGCAGCTGATCCAGGCCACCAGCGGCCCCGGTGACGAGGTGATCTACGCCTGGCGGTCCTTCGAGGCCTATCCGATCATCACGCAGATCAGCGGCGCCCGGTCGGTCCAGGTGCCCCTCACGGCCGGTGATGTGCACGACCTGGACGCGATGGCCGACGCCGTCACCGACCGCACCCGCCTGATCTTCGTCTGCAACCCCAACAACCCGACCGGCACGGTCGTGAAGCGGGCCGAGCTGGAGCGGTTCCTGGACCGGGTGCCCAGTGATGTGCTGGTGGTCCTCGACGAGGCCTACCGGGAGTTCATCCGTGACCCCGAGGTGCCCGACGGTGTCGAGATCTACCGTGAGCGGCCGAACGTCTGCGTGCTGCGGACCTTCTCCAAGGCCTACGGCCTCGCCGGGCTGCGCGTCGGCTTCGCGATCGGTCATGAGCCGGTGGCGGCGGCGCTGCGCAAGACCGCGGTCCCGTTCGGCGTGAGCCAGCTCGCCCAGGAGGCGGCGATCGCCTCGCTGCGGGCCGAGGACGAACTGCTCGGCCGGGTCGGCTCGCTGGTGTGCGAGCGGCAGCGCGTCGTCGAGGGGCTGCGCGGCCAGGACTGGACGGTGCCCGAGAGCCAGGCCAACTTCGTGTGGCTGCGGCTGGGGGAGCGCACGACCGCCTTCGCGCAGCTCTGTGAGGCGCACGGCGTGGTCGTCCGGCCGTTCCCGGGCGAGGGTGTGCGGGTGACGGTCGGCGAGACCGAGGCGAACGACATCTTCCTGAAGGCGGCGGAGGCGTTCCGCAAGGAGCTGTAGCGCCTCCGGGGCGAGCGGAGGCTCCCGCGGACCAGGAGATCCACACGTGCGGGGTCGCACGGCCGACATCAGGGCCGGGCGGCCCCGCGCGCATGTCAAGAAGGTGCCGAACGGCCCAAGTGCGACCCCCCTTCGAACTTCGACAATCGGTGCGTCATAATGGCTTGTGAATGTGAATGCATTCACAAGCGTGTCCCATTGGTCCCGTGATGCACGCGACAAAAGGGGCAGAGTGTCGCTGGATCACGGCGACGTAAGGAGACTGACGACGTGTACCTGGCTTTGGCGCCGGAGACACTGGCGCGCTGGCAGTTCGGCATCACCACCGTCTACCACTTCCTGTTCGTCCCGCTGACGATCTCGCTCGCCGCCCTCACGGCCGGCCTGCAGACCGCCTGGGTGCGCACGGAGAAGGAGAAGTACCTCAGGGCGACCAAGTTCTGGGGCAAGCTCTTTTTGATCAACATTGCGATGGGTGTGGTCACCGGCATCGTGCAGGAGTTCCAGTTCGGCATGAACTGGTCCGACTACTCGCGGTTCGTCGGTGACATCTTCGGTGCCCCGCTCGCCTTCGAGGCGCTGATCGCCTTCTTCTTCGAGTCCACCTTCATCGGGCTGTGGATCTTCGGATGGGACAAGCTGCCCAAGAAGATCCACCTGGCCTGCATATGGATGGTCTCCATCGGCACGATCCTGTCCGCGTACTTCATCCTCGCGGCCAACTCGTGGATGCAGCATCCCGTCGGTTACAAGATCGACAAGGTGAAGGGGCGGGCCGAGCTCACCGACTTCTGGTCCGTGCTCAGCCAGAACACCGCGCTGGCCCAGGTCTTCCACACGCTGTCCGCGTCCTTCCTGACCGGTGGCGCCTTCATGGTCGGCATCGCCGCCTTCCACCTGTTCCGCAAGAAGCACATCACCGTGATGAAGACCTCGCTGCGGCTCGGTCTGATCACCGTCGTCATCGCCGGCATGCTGACCGCGATCAGCGGTGACACCCTCGGCAAGGTCATGTTCAAGCAGCAGCCGATGAAGATGGCCGCCGCCGAGGCCCTGTGGGACGGCCAGGACTCGGCGCCCTTCTCGATCTTCGCCTACGGCGACGTCAGCAAGGGCCACAACTCCGTCGAACTGTCGGTTCCCGGCCTGCTGTCCTTCCTCGCCGACGATGACTTCAACTCGTACGTCCCCGGCATCAACGACACCAACAAGGCCGAGCAGCAGAAGTACGGTGCCGGTGACTACCGGCCGATCATCCCCGTCACGTTCTGGGCGTTCCGCTGGATGATCGGCTTCGGCATGGCGTCCTTCGTCATCGGTCTGGCCGGCCTCTGGCTGACGCGCAAGAAGTTCATGCTGCCCCAGCACCTGAGGGTCGGTGACGACGAGGTGCCGCATCTGGTGCTCTTCAAGAGCAAGGCCCTCAGCCCCAAGCTCGGCAGGCTCTACTGGCTGGTGGCGATCTGGACGCTCGGCTTCCCCCTGATCGCCAACTCCTGGGGCTGGATCTTCACCGAGATGGGCCGCCAGCCCTGGGTCGTCTACGGCGTCCTGAGGACCAGCGCGGCGGTCTCCCCCGGTGTCTCCCAGGCGGAGATCCTCATATCGATGATCACCTTCACCGCGCTGTACGCCGTCCTCGCCGTCGTCGAGGTCAAGCTGCTCGTGAAGTACGTGAAGGCCGGACCGCCGGAGCTCACCGAGGACGATCTCAACCCGCCCACGAAGATCGGCGGCGAGACCCGTGACGCCGACAAGCCGATGGCCTTCTCGTACTAGGCCGAGGGAGACGCAGTCATGGAACTTCACGACGTCTGGTTCGTACTGATCGCCGTCCTGTGGACCGGCTACTTCTTCCTGGAGGGCTTCGACTTCGGAGTCGGCATCCTCACCAAGCTGCTCGCCCGGGACCGCCTGGAGAAGCGAGTGCTGATCAACACGATCGGTCCGGTCTGGGACGGCAACGAGGTCTGGCTGCTCACCGCGGGCGGCGCGACCTTCGCCGCCTTCCCCGAGTGGTACGCGACGCTCTTCTCCGGCTTCTACCTGCCCCTGCTGGTCATCCTGGTCTGCCTGATCGTCCGGGGCGTCGCCTTCGAGTACCGGGCGAAGCGGCCCGAGGAGAACTGGCAGCGCAACTGGGAGACCGCGATCTTCTGGACCTCGCTGGTCCCGGCGTTCCTGTGGGGCGTGGCCTTCGGGAACATCGTGCACGGCGTGAAGATCGACCGGAACTTCGAGTACGTCGGCACCGTCTGGAACCTGCTCAACCCGTATGCCCTGCTCGGCGGACTGGTGACGCTGACCCTGTTCACTTTCCACGGGTCGGTCTTCACCGCGCTCAAGACGGTGGGCGACATACGGGTACGGGCGCGGAAGCTGGCGACCAAGGTCGGTGCCCTCACTGCCGCACTGGCGCTGGTTTTCCTGCTGTGGACCCAGATCGACAGCGGTGACGTCAAGAGCCTTGTCGCGCTGGTCGTGGCGGTTGCCGCTCTGCTGGGCGCGCTCGGGGCCAACCTGCGGGGCCGCGAAGGGTGGGCGTTCGCGCTGTCCGGCGTGACCATCGTGGCCGCCGTGGCGATGCTCTTCCTGTCGCTCTTCCCGAATGTCATGCCGTCGTCGCTCAACGAGGACTGGAACCTCACGGTCACCAACGCCTCGTCGAGCCCGTACACCCTGAAGATCATGACGTGGCTGGCCGCGATCGCCACACCGCTCGTCCTGCTCTACCAGGGATGGACCTACTGGGTGTTCCGTAAGCGGATCGGTACGCAGCACATAGCGACCGAAGCCGCGCACTGAGTCCGAGGAGAGGGTGTTTCACGTGAAACACCCTCTCCGGGCCGAAGGGCATGTTTCACGTGAAACCAATCGATCCCCGTCTGCTGCGCTACGCCCGTGCCACTCGCTTCTTCCTGGTAGCCGTCGTCGCCCTCGGTGCCGTCGGTGCCGGGCTGGTCATCGCTCAGGCCATGCTCATCGCCGAAGTGGTGGTGGGTGCCTTCCAGCACGGTCACTCGGCCTCCGAACTCCGTACGCCTCTGCTGCTGTTGGCGGTCGTGGCGGTCGGCCGGGCGCTGGTCTCCTGGCTCACCGAGCTCGCCGCACACCGGGCGAGCGCGGCGGTCAAGTCCGAGTTGCGAGGCCGGCTGCTCGACCGGGCGGTGGCGCTCGGCCCGGGCTGGCTGAGCGACCAGCGGACCGGGTCGCTGGTCACCCTCGCCACGCGCGGCGTCGACGCCCTCGACGACTATTTCTCGCGCTACCTACCGCAGATGGGTCTCGCGGTGGTCGTCCCCGTCGCGGTGCTGGCGCGGATCGTCACCGAGGACTGGGTGTCCGCGGCGATCATCGTCGGGACGCTGCCCCTGATTCCGCTCTTCATGGTGTTGATCGGCTGGGCCACCCAGTCCCGGATGGACCGGCAGTGGCGGCTGCTCTCCCGGCTCTCCGGCCACTTTCTGGACGTGGTTGCCGGGCTGCCCACGCTGAAGGTGTTCGGCCGCGCCAAGGCGCAGGCCGAGTCCATCCGCCGGATCACCGGCGAGTACCGGCAGGCGACCATGCGGACCCTGCGGATCGCCTTCCTCTCCTCCTTCGCCTTGGAGCTGCTCGCCACGCTGTCGGTGGCGCTGGTGGCCGTGACCATCGGCATGCGGCTCGTGCACGGTGACATGGACCTCTACACCGGGTTGGTCATCCTGGTGCTGGCCCCCGAGGCCTATCTGCCGTTGCGCCAGGTGGGAGCCCAGTTCCACGCGGCAGCGGAGGGAGTGGCGGCGGCGGAGGAGATCTTCGCGGTGCTGGAGACTCCGGTGCCGGTGTCCGGGGCGGGTGCGGTGCCTTCTGACGCCTCGCTGGCCTTCGAGGGGGTGACGGTCCGCTATCCGGGCCGGTCGGCCGACGCGGTCACCGACGTCTCGTTCACCGTCGAACCCGGTGAGACGGTCGCGCTGGTCGGCCCGAGCGGCGTGGGCAAGTCGACGCTGCTGAGCGTGCTGCTGGGTTTCGTGCCGCCAGCGGAGGGGCGGGTGCGGGTCGGGGGTGCCGATCTTGCCGGCCTCGACCTGGAAGAGTGGCGGTCGCGGATCGCGTGGGTGCCGCAGCGGCCGCATCTGTACGCCGGCACGATCGCCGAGAACGTACGGCTGGCGCGCCCCGACGCGGACGACGACGCCGTTCGGGAGGCCTTGCGGGATTCCGGGGCGCTGGAGTTCGTGGACGCGTTGCCGGAGGGGACGGAGACGGTTCTCGGCGAGGACGGGGCCGGGCTCTCCGCCGGGCAGCGGCAGCGGCTGGCGTTGGCGCGGGCGTTCCTTGCCGACCGGCCCGTGCTGTTGCTGGATGAGCCGACGGCCGCGTTGGACGGGGGGACCGAGGCAGAGGTGGTGGCTGCGGTACGGCGGCTCTCCGAGGGGCGGACCGTGCTCCTGGTGGTCCACCGGCCGGCGTTGCTCTCGGTGGCGTCCCGCGTCGTGCGGCTCTCCGGCAGTGAGGTCCCCGGAGGGCTCCGCCCCCTGGACTCCGAGAACCTGAGCGTACCAACCGCCCGGCCAGGTGAGCGGGACGGTGAGGTCACGGAGCGACCGGGCCAAGGGGAAGGCGAGGCCGTGCGGGGGCTCGGGCCGGCTGTGGGGCGTCACGGGGATGCGTTGTCCGAGGGACGGCGGGGTGTTCTCCGGCGGGTTCGTGCCGCGTCCGGCGCCCAGCGAGGGCGGTTGTCGCTTGCGCTGGTGCTCGGGGCGCTCGCGCTCGGGAGCGCGGTGGGGCTGATGGCGACCTCCGGGTGGTTGATCTCGCGGGCCTCGCAGGAGCCGCCGGTGCTGTATCTGATGGTCGCCGTGACGGCCACGCGGGCCTTCGGGATCGGCCGCGCCGTGTTCCGTTACGGCGAGCGGCTGGTGTCGCACGACGCCGTGCTGCGCATGCTGGCCGAGACCCGGGTCGCCGTCTACCGGCGGCTGGAGCGGCTCGCGCCCGCCGGGCTGCGGACGACCAGGCGGGGCGACCTGCTCAGCCGGCTGGTCGCCGATGTGGACGCTCTGCAGGACTACTGGCTGCGGTGGCTGCTGCCGGCCGGGGTCGCGGTGGTCGTCTCCGCGGGGTCCGTGGCGTTCACCACCTGGTTGCTGCCAGGAGCCGGGGCCGCACTCGCCGTGGGGCTGCTGGCGGCCGGTGCGGGTGTTCCCCTGGTGACCTCCGCCGTGGCCCGACGAGCCGAACACCGGCTGGCGCCGGCCCGTGGGCTGCTCGCGACCCGGGTGACCGACCTGCTCACCGGCACCGCCGAGCTGACGGTTGCCGGCGCGCTGCCCGCCCGTGCCGACGAGGCCCGGCGGGCCGACGGCACGCTCACCCGGATCGCCTCGCGGGGAGCCACGGCCACCGCACTCGGGGACGGACTGACCGCGCTGCTGACCGGCCTGACCGTCGTCGGCACCGCGCTGCTGGGCGCCCAGGCGGTCGCCGACGGCCGGCTGAGCGGGGTGGCGATGGCGGTCGTCGTCCTGACGCCGCTGGCCGCCTTCGAGGCCGTAGTCGGGCTGCCGTCGGCCGTCCGGCACCGTCAGCGGGTGCGCAGGAGCGCCGAGCGCATCTACGAGGTCCTGGACGCTCCGGAGCCGGTGCGCGAGCCGGAGCGGCCGCGGCAGGCGCCTGCGACGCCCTTCCCCGTCGTCCTGAAGGGTCTGACGGCTCGGTATCCAGGACAGGCCAGGGACGCGCTCGACGGGGTGGACCTTGCCCTGCCCGAAGGGCGCAGGGTCGCCGTGGTCGGCGCGTCCGGCGCCGGCAAGTCGACCCTCGCGCAGGTCCTGCTGCGGTTCCTCGACCCTGGTGCGGGCTCTTACACGCTCGCCGGTGTGGACGCGTACGGCATGGACAGCGACGACGTACGGCGGCTGGTCGGGCTGTGCGCCCAGGACGCGCACCTCTTCGACAGCTCGGTACGCGAGAACCTGCTGCTCGCGCGGAGAGGCGCCACCGAGGAGGAGCTGCGGGACGCGCTGGGCCGGGCCCGGCTGCTCGACTGGGTGGACGGGCTGCCCGACGGGCTGGACACCCTGGTGGGTGAGCACGGGGCGCGGTTGTCCGGGGGGCAGCGACAGCGGCTGGCGCTCGCCCGGGCGCTGCTCGCCGACTTCCCGGTGCTCGTGCTGGACGAACCCGCCGAGCACCTCGACCTGCCCACGGCGGACGCGCTCACCGCGGATCTGCTGGCCGCCACCGAGGGCCGTACGACGCTGCTCATCACGCACCGGCTCGCGGGCCTGGAGGCCGTGGACGAGGTGATCGTCCTCGACGCGGGCCGCGTGGTGCAGCGCGGCAGCTACGCGGAACTGGCCGCCGCGGCCGGACCGCTGCGCGACATGGCGCGACGGGAGGCTGCGGCGGGGGCGCTGGTGGCAGCGGGGTAGCCGGGCGCGGCGGGCGGCCTCAGGCGCGGGCGGACAGCAGCTTCTCGATCACGACGGCCACCCCGTCCTCGTTGTTGGCGACCGTACGGCCCGAGGCGGCGGCGACGGCGGCGGGGTGGGCGTTGCCCATGGCGTAGGACTGACCTGCCCAGGTCAGCATCTCGACGTCGTTGGGCATGTCGCCGAAGGCCACGACCTCCTCGTGCGAGATGCCGCGCTCGGCACACTCCAGGGCGAGCGTGCTGGCCTTGGAGACCCCCGGGCCGCTGATCTCCAGCAGGGCACTGGGGCTGGACCGGGTGACGGTGGCGCGGTCGCCGATGGCGAGGCGGGCGAGGGTGAGGAAGGCGTCCGGGTCGAGATCGGGGTGGTAGGCGAGGATCTTGAGGACGGGCTCACCGGCGCTCGGACCGTCGGTCGCGAGGATCTCCTCGGCCGGCAGCAGATGGTCCGGTATCTCCAGGTGCAGCTTGGGATAGGCGGGCTCCTGGTGGAAGCCGTACGTCTGCTCGACCGCGTACACCGTGCCGGGCGCGGCCTCGCGCAGCAGCCGCACGGCGTCCAGCGCGTTATGCCGGGCCAGGTCGCGCACCTTCACGAAGCGGTGGGCGCCGGGGCCGCCGTGCAGGTCGACCACGGCCGCGCCGTTCCCGCAGATCGCCAGGCCGTGGCCGTGCACGTGGTCGCTGACGACGTCCATCCAGCGGGCCGGGCGGCCGGTGACGAAGAAGACCTCGACACCCGCCTCCTCGGCGGCGGCCAGCGCGGCGACCGTCCTCGGGGAGACCGACTTGTCGTCGCGCAGCAGGGTGCCGTCGAGATCGGTGGCGATCAGCCGGGGCGGGGTCGCGAAGGCAGGGGTCTCGGGCTGTCGGGTCGCTGAGGTCACCGGCCCATTCTCGCGCATATGCCCGCACGGCCGACCGGGCGGGCGCCCAGATGAGACACAGACGACTCCCCGCTCAGTCCAGCTGGGCCAGGGCCTCCATGGCGATCAGCTCGAAGACCTTCTCCTCGGCGGCGAACATCGAGTCGGGGACGGGCCAGTGGATCACCAGCTCGGTGAAGCCCAGCTCCTGGCAACGGCCGGCGAAGTCCACGAAGGCGTCCAGGGACTCCAGCGGACGGCCGCGGTCCGGGGTGAACCCGGTGAGCAGGACCTTGTCCAGCTCCGCCGCGTCCCGGCCGGTCGCCGCGCAGGTGTCGACGAGCTTGCGCAGCTGTCCGCGCAGTGCCTCGAAGGACTGCTCGGGGGTGCCCGACTCGTACAGTTTGGGATCGCCGGTGGTCACCCACGCCTGGCCGTGCCGCGCGGCCAGCCTCAGCCCGCGCGGGCCGGTGGCGGCCACCGCGAAGGGCAGCCGGGGCCGCTGCACACAGCCCGGGATGTTGCGCGCCTCGGTGGCCGAGTAGAACGCGCCCTCGTGGGTCACGGCGTCCTCGGTGAGGAGCTGGTCGAGCAGCGCCACGAACTCCGCGAACCGGTCGGCCCGCTCTCGCGGGGCCCACGGCTCCTGGCCCAGCGCGGTGGCGTCGAAGCCGGTGCCGCCCGCACCGATGCCGAGCGTCACCCGGCCGCCGGAGACGTCGTCGAGGGAGATCAGCTCCTTGGCCAGCGTCACCGGATGGCGGAAGTTCGGCGAGGTGACCAGCGTGCCCAGCCGCATCCGGTCGGTCACGGAGGCGGCGGCGGTCAGCGTCGGTATCGCGCCGAACCACGGGCCGTCCCGGAAGGTGCGCCAGGACAGGTGGTCGTAGGTGTACGCGGTGTGGAAGCCCAGCTCCTCCGCGCGTGTCCAGGCGGAACGGCCGCCCTCGCTCCAGCGGCGGTACGGGAGGATCACGGTGCTCAGACGCAGACTCATGGGTCCGAGACTAAGGGGACCCCCTGACAGGGGACGAAACGTTCACCGGCAGCGGATCAGGCGGTCACCGTGCGCGGCTGCCCGGCCGACGTGCGCTCACTCCCCGGCAGGGCGCCGAACTCGGCGAACGCCCCGTGCGGCAGTGCACCGGCGCCCAGGTCAGTGCGGATCGGGGAAGCGCAGGTAGCGCGGTGGTACGGCCTGCGTCAGCCACACCCCGTTCGCGCTGAGGTGGAAGACGTGTCCGTCCCTGTGCATCGCGCCCGCGTCGACCGCCAGCACGATCGGGCGCCCGCGCCGGGCGCCGACCCGCGTGGCGGTCTCCCGGTCCGCCGACAGATGCACGTCGTGCCTGTTCATCGGCCTGAGTCCCTCGCTCCGGATCGCGTCCAGGTTCCGTGCGACGGTCCCGTGGTAGAGGTACGGCGGCGGGGTCGCCGGAGGCAGTCCTAGGTCGACGTCGATGGTGTGGCCCTGGCTGGCGCGGATCCGGGTGCCTTCGATCGCGAACCGCTGCTTGTCGTTGGTGGCGACGACGTGGTCCAGTTCCTCGCGGGTGACCGGGAATCCGTGTGCCGCCACTGCCGCGAGGAGCGTGTCGATCTCCACCCAGCCGGCGTCGTCCAGTTGAAGACCGATGCGTTCGGGCTGGTGGCGCAGGTGTTTGGAGAGGTACTTCGACACCTTCACGGTGCGCCGCTCGTCCTGTGCTCCGTCGTTGTGTCGCGCGTTCATGTCACCAGCGTGCCGGGCGAGACGCGGATCACGCAGTTGTTTTTCGCCGGAGGTTTGATCCACAACCAAGTGCGGTTATCCACAAGGGAATTCGCCGAGTTGTGGACAAGTGCTGGTCAGTTCACGGTGATTCGTCAAGATCGTTCACTGCAAGGTGATGTGTGGTGAGGTCGTCCAAGCACGGTGCGCGCACACCGCGTTCGGCTGGGACGGAGGTGGACTCGACAGTGCGGTCCTGGCCAACGGGGTTGCGCACGGCCCGGATCGTGTCGGCAGGCAGGGCCGTTCCGTCGAGCGTGTCCCGCCCGAGAGCGCCGCTGCCCGTCCGCACCAACAGACGCATCGCACAGACCAGTTGGACGTCCACCGTGAGGGCGAGGCGGTTGATGCTCAGTGGCGCGTGCAGGATGCCGCCCGCGTGTCCACCCCGGCCGCCCCGCCCCAGCGGCACAACTGCCACGGTCGGACGGGTGTCTTGCTCGATCATCCGCCAGAACACCGCAGTTGCACGTCAGCTCGCTACAACCTGGGTTCCACGCGCGCGAGTCGGCCCAGAATCCCCGGTGCCAGCCGAGACAGCACTCGCGCCGTCCGCGCCTCCGGGGTCACCGGTACCACCGCTCGGTTGTGTTCCACCGCCTCCAGGATTGCCGAAGCGACCTTCTCCGGCGGGTAGTTGCGCAGGCCGTAGAGCCGTGCGGAGCGCTGTCGCCGTCGGTGCTGTTCCTCCTCGTCGACTCCGGTGAAGCGGGCCGTGGACGTGATGTTGGTGTTGACGATGCCGGGGCAGATCGCCGTCACCCCGATGCGCTGGGAGGCGAGTTCGGCGCGCAGGCACTCGGACAGCATCAGGACAGCCGCCTTGGAGGTGCTGTAGGCCGGCAGGGCGCGGGAGGGCTGGTAGGCGGCGGCCGAGGCGACGTTGACGATGTGGCCGCCCTGGGCGCGTTCGGCCATCCGGGCCCCGAAGAGACGACAACCGTGGATCACACCCCAGAGGTTCACGTCCAGGACGCGCCGCCAGTCCTCCGCCGTGGTCGTGAAGAAGGACCCCGCCAGGCCGATGCCCGCGTTGTTGACCAGCACGTCGACCACGCCGTACTCGCGGTGGACCTTCTCCGCGAGCTTCTCCATGGCCTGCTCGTCGGAGACGTCGGCGGTCTCGGCCCACGCGTCCGCCGCGCCGGCCAGCCGGGACAGCTCGGCGGTGCGGGCTGCCGCCTCCGTGTCCAGGTCCACCGCCACCACCCGCGCGCCCGCCTCCGCGAACGCGCACGCCGTCGCGCGGCCGATACCGCTGCCCGCTCCGGTGACGAGGACCAACTGGCCGCCGAACCGCTGGGCATGACGGTCGGCACGGGAGGGCGCCTCCCGCCCGTCCTCGACCGACACCACGAACTCCTCGATCCAGGACGACACCTGGTCCGGCCGGGTGCGCGGGACCCAGTGCCGGTCGGGCAGGGTGCGGCGGGTCAGCCGGGGAACCCAGCGCTCCAGGTCGTCGTAGAGACGCTCGGAGAGGAACGCGTCGCCGAGGGGCGTGATGAGCTGGACGGGCGCGTGCGCGAACTCGTCCTCGCGCGGGCGGCGGAGCCGGGCCCGCACGTTGTCGCGGTACAACCAGGCGCCGTGGGCTGCGTCGGAGGGCAGCGAGGAGGTCGGGTAGTCCCCGCCGGAGAGTCCCTCGGCCCGTCGCAGGATCCTCGGCCACGCCTTGCCGAGGGGGCCGCGCCAGGCCAGTTCCGGCAGGGCGGGGGTGTGCAGCAGGTACACGTACCAGGACTTGGCGCCCTGGCCGATGAGCTGGGCCGCCTGGCGGGGTGTGGGTCGCCGCACGCGCGCGTCGATCCAGTGCCCGAAGTGGTCAAGGGACGGCCCGGACATCGACGTGAAGGAGGCGACACGGCCCTCGGTACGCGCCACCGTGACGAACTCCCAGGACTGCACCGAGCCCCAGTCGTGGCCGACGAGGTGCACCGGGCGGTCCGGGCTGACCGCGTCGATCACCGCCAGGAAGTCGTCCGTGAGCTTGGCGAGGGTGAAGCCGCCGCGCAGGGGCTTCGGGGCGGTGGAGCGGCCGTGGCCGCGGACGTCGTACAGGACGACGTGGAAGCGGCCGGCGAGACGGGTCGCGACCTCGGACCACACTTCCTTGCTGTCCGGGTAGCCGTGGACGAGCACGACGGTCGGGGCGGCCGGGTCGCCCAGCTCCGCCACGCACAGGTCGACTCCCCCCGTGCGCACCCGCCGCTCGCGCGCGCCGTCGATGCCCGTCACCTGTCCTCCGCTCCGCGCCGCGCGTGCGGCAGATCGTCGTCCGGCCCGAAGGCGCTCTGCTCGGGATCCCGGGAGCCGTCGGCCACGAGGCTCGCCGCGGACTCGTACGCGAACCGCCGGACCCGCCGGAAACTCTGGAGCCGCGCGGCGCGTTCTTCCTTCGGTGCCACTGTTGTCGTCATCCGCTCCACCCCCGTCGACTGCGGTACGTGCCCGTAACGTGACAAGGTGAATGTGACAGTTGTTAGAGGTGACGTCAACAGGGGTGGTGAGGCCTGTGGACAACTCCGGGTAGCTCTCAAGGAGGGGGATCCCCTAGGGCCCCGTAATACTGGAGGCTGACGAGAAGACGGCTCCGAGGTCTGACGACCGCAGTGGCCCGGGTCACTACCTTCTATGGCGTGACTGTGATCGCGACCGAAAGCCTGAGCAAGCGGTTCCCCCGGGTGACCGCGCTCGACCGGCTGTCCGTGGACATCGGACCCGGTGTGACCGGCCTCGTCGGAGCCAACGGCGCCGGCAAGTCCACCTTGATCAAGATCCTGCTGGGTCTGTCCCCCGCTACCGAGGGCCGCGCCGAAGTGCTCGGCCTCGACGTCGCGACCAAGGGCGCCGCCATCCGCGAGCGCGTGGGCTACATGCCGGAGCACGACTGCCTGCCGCCCGACGTCTCGGCCACCGAGTTCGTCGTGCACATGGCCCGCATGTCCGGCCTGCCGCCCACCGCCGCCCGCGAGCGCACCGCCGACACGCTGCGCCACGTCGGCCTCTACGAGGAGCGGTACCGCCCCATCGGCGGCTACTCGACCGGCATGAAGCAGCGCGTGAAGCTCGCCCAGGCCCTGGTGCACGACCCTCAGCTGGTCTTCCTCGACGAGCCGACCAACGGCCTCGACCCGGTCGGCCGCGACGAGATGCTCGGCCTGATCCGCCGCATCCACACCGACTTCGGCATCTCGGTCCTGGTCACCTCGCACCTGCTCGGCGAACTGGAGCGCACCTGCGACCACGTGGTCGTCGTCGACGGCGGGAAGCTGCTGCGCTCCAGCTCCACCACCGACTTCACGCAGACCACGACCACCCTCGCCATCGAGGTCACCGACAGCGACGAGCACCCGGACGGCACCCGCGCGGTGCGCGACGCGCTCCACGCGCGCGGGGTGGAGACCGACAACGAGGGCGGCGGTCTCCCCGGCGCCGGCCACATCCTGCTGCTCACCGCGCAGGGCGAGGAGACCTACGACCTCGTCCGTGACGTCGTCGCCGACCTCGGCCTCGGCCTGGTGCGCATGGAGCAGCGCCGGCACCACATCTCCGAGGTCTTCACCAACGGCGACGAGCAGCGGAAGGAGGCGACCGTCCATGGCGGTTGAGCACCCCCTGGCCACTCCCACGGGCGACCAGTCCAGAATCCACGACATCGGCTACCGCGGCTACGACGGCCCGCGCCTGGGCCGCTCGTACGCCCGCCTGTCCCTGTACTCGCAGACCCTGCGCGGCTCCTACGGCCTCGGCCGGTCGGTGAAGTCCAAGGTGCTGCCGATGCTGCTCTTCGCGGTGATCTGCGTGCCGGCGGCCATCATGGTCGCCGTCGCCGTCGCCACCAAGGCTCACGACCTGCCGGTGTCCTACACGCGGTACGCGATCATCATGCAGGCCGTCATCAGCCTGTACGTCGCCTCCCAGGCCCCCCAGGCCGTCTCCCGCGACCTGCGTTTCAAGACCATCCCGCTGTACTTCTCGCGGCCCATCGAGACCGCCGACTACGTCCAGGCCAAGTTCGCGGCCCTGGCCTCCGCGCTGTTCATCCTCACCGGCGCCCCGCTGGTCGTGCTGTACCTCGGCGCACTGCTCTCCAAGATGGACTTCGCCCACCAGACCAAGGGGTTCGGTGAGGGACTGCTCTCGGTGGCCCTGCTGTCCCTCCTCTTCGCCGGCATCGGCCTGGTCATCGCCGCGGTCACCCCGCGCCGCGGCTTCGGTATCGCCGCCGTGATCGCCGTCCTGACCATCTCCTACGGCGCGGTCTCCACCCTCCAGGCCATCGCCGACTCCCAGGGCAGCGCCGGCGCCATCCCGTGGATCGGCCTGTTCTCGCCGGTCACCCTGATCGGCGGGGTGAGCACCGCCCTGCTCGGCGGCACCAACACCTTCCCGGGCGGCGACGGACCCTCGCACGCCCAGGGCGCGGTGTACCTGCTTGTCATCGTCGGCCTCATCGCCGCCTGCTACGGCCTTCTGCTGCGCCGCTACAAGAAGGTGGGACTGTGACCACGCTCTCCATCGACCACGTCTCCCGCTGGTTCGGCAACGTGGTCGCCGTCAACGACGTCACCATGACCATCGGTCCCGGCGTCACCGGCCTCCTCGGCCCCAACGGCGCCGGGAAGTCCACCCTCATCAACATGATGGGCGGCTTCCTCGCCCCCTCCACCGGCACCGTCACTCTCGACGGGCAGCCGACCTGGCGGAACGAGGCCATCTACAAGCACATCGGCATCGTCCCCGAGCGCGAGGCGATGTACGACTTCCTCACCGGCCGCGAATTCGTCGTCGCCAACGCCGAGTTGCAGGGCCTCGGAGCCAAGGCCGCGCAGAAGGCCCTCGCCACGGTCGAGATGGAGTACGCGCAGGACCGCAAGATCTCGACGTACTCCAAGGGCATGCGCCAGCGCGTGAAGATGGCGTCCGCCCTCGTCCACGAGCCGTCCCTGCTCCTCCTCGACGAACCCTTCAACGGCATGGACCCGCGTCAGCGCATGCAGCTCATGGAACTGCTGCGGCGCATGGGCGACGAGGGCCGCACCGTCCTGTTCTCCTCCCACATCCTCGAGGAGGTCGAGCAGCTCGCCTGGCACATCGAGGTCGTGGTAGCCGGCCGGCACGCGGCCAGCGGCGACTTCCGCAAGATCCGCCGCCTGATGACCGACCGCCCGCACCGCTACCTGGTCCGCTCCAGCGACGACCGCGCCCTCGCGGCCGCCCTCATCGCCGACCCGTCCACCTCGGGCATCGAGGTGGACCTCACCGAGGGCGCCTTGCGCATCCAGGCCGTGGACTTCGGCCGCTTCACCGCCCTGCTGCCCAAGGTCGCCCGCGACCAGGGCATCCGGCTGCTCACGGTCTCGCCGTCCGACGAGTCCCTCGAATCCGTGTTCTCGTATCTGGTCGCGGCGTAGGAGGCCGAAGATGTACGACCCCACAGTCGCCCGGCTCACCTACCGGGCTCTGCTCGGCCGACGCCGTGCCCTCATCCTGGGCGCGCTGCCCGTACTGCTGATCGCGATCTCCGTCGTCGTCCGCGGCCTCGCCGGTGCCGACGACCAGACCGCCTCCGACCTGCTCGGCGGACTCGCCCTCGCGACCATGGTGCCGATCATCGGCGTCATCGCCGGCACCGGCGCCATCGGTCCGGAGATCGACGACGGCTCCGTGGTGTACCTGCTGTCCAAGCCGATCAAACGGCCGACGATCATCGTCACCAAGCTGATCGTGGCGATCGCCGTGACCATGGTCTTCTCGGCCCTGCCGACCCTGATCGCGGGCTTCGTCCTCAACGGCAACGGCCAGCAGATCGCCGTCGCCTACACGGTCGCCGCGCTCGTCGCCTCCATCGCCTACGCCGCGCTCTTCCTGCTCCTCGGGACGGTCTCCCGGCACGCGGTGGTCTTCGGGCTCGTCTACGCCCTGGTCTGGGAGGCCCTGTTCGGCTCCCTGGTCCCGGGGGCGCGGACGCTGAGCGTCCAGCAGTGGTCCCTGGCCGTCGCCCACAAGGTGACCGGCGGCGAGTTGGTCACGTCCGACGTGTCTCTGACGACGGGCACGGTGCTGCTGGTCGTGGTGACCGTCCTGGCCACCTGGTACGCCGGCCAGAAGCTGCGCTCGCTGACGCTGGCGGGCGAGGAGTAGACACCCGCTTTATTGACGGGGGCTTCACCCGGGTCCGGGCACACTGGGCAAAGGGGATGTTCCGTGGAGAGGAACGGGGATGGCTGAGGGTTTCGGAGACGCCGACTGGGACGGTGTCGCGCTGGACGAGGAGTTCATACGGTCCGCGGAGACGTCCGAGCCGTCCGCGCGGGCGCGGATGCTGGCCGCGCGCTGGCGCGCGGAGTCGCCGGAACCGCAGCCGTGGCGGTCGGACGAGCCGCCGGCCGGGTGGTTCTTCAGCAAGGGGCGGCGCAAGTGGTGGCGCCGGTGAGGGTTCGGGGACCCCTTGGGACGCCCGCCTCGCGTTAATTGATTGGCACCCAACTCGGCTCACAGGCACAGTGGTTGTGTCACCCCACCAGCTGGGAGAGGAGCCGGACGGTGTCCCTGCACGACAGTACGTCCCGCTCCCGTCAGGGCAGCCGTCGGAGGATCGCCGTGTAGCTGCCCGGGGCGGCCGCTTCGAGCACGCGATGGTCGCTCTCGCGTGGGCCGCCCACCCGGAGGATTGGCCGAGTGGTAAGGCACTGGCTTGCTAAGCCATGGTCGGGCCTGGAAAGCCCGCGCACGTTCGATCCGTGCATCCTCCGCAGACGGTGTCACTGTGACTGAGCCGAACTTGCAAGCGCCCCTGAGTGGTCCCACTCAGGGGCGCGGGGAACTGCGCGACCGGCCCCCACCGGACCCGCGGCACATCGACAAGCTCAGCCGAGCAGACGCTCCACGACCACCGCAATGCCGTCCTCGTCGTTGGAGGACGTCACCTCGCCCGCCACAGCCTTCAGCTGCTCATGAGCATTGGCCATGGCCACCCCCCGAGCCGCCCAGGCGAACATCGGGATGTCGTTCGGCATGTCGCCGAAGGCGATCGTGTCGGCGGACCTGAGACCCAGCCGACGCGCGGCCAGGGACAGGCCCGTCGCCTTCGAGAGACCGAGCGGGAGCAGCTCCACGATGCCCTCGCCCGCCATGGCGACACCGACGAACCCCCCGGCCGCCTGCCGGGCCGCTTCCGCCAGCTCGTCGTCGGACAGCTCCGGATGCTGTATGTAGATCTTGTTCAGCGGCGCCGACCAGAGATCGGCGGCGTCGGTGAAGGGGATCGACGGAAGATGACCCCTCACCGCGTACCCCGGCCCCACCAGCACGTCCCCGTCGAGACCGTCGCGGCTCGCCGCGAGGTACAGCGGGCCGACCTCCGCCTCGATCTTCGCGAGGGCCACCCCGGCCAGCTGCCGGTCCAGCGTCACGGAGGTGAGGAGGCGGTGCGCTCCGGCGTCGTACACCTGCGCGCCCTGGCCGCAGACGGCGAGGCCGTCGTAGCTGAGGTCATCGAGGATGTGCCGGGTCCACGGGACTCCGCGGCCGGTGACGACGATGTGCGCGGCGCCCGCCGCGGTGGCCGCGGCGAGCGCGTCACGGGTGCGCTGGGAGACCGACTCGTCGGAGCGCAGCAGCGTCCCGTCGAGGTCCGTGGCGATGAGCCCGTAGGGGAAGCTCACCGGGACACCGGCTCCAGGACCTCCCGGCCGCCCAGGTACGGGCGCAGCACCTCGGGCACGTACACCGAACCGTCGGCCTGCTGGTGGTTCTCCAGGATCGCCACGATGGTGCGCGGTACGGCGCACAGCGTGCCGTTGAGCGTGGCCAGCGGCCTGACCTGCTTGCCGTCACGGACCCGGATCGACAGCCGGCGGGACTGGAACTCGGTGCAGTCCGACGTCGACGTCAGCTCGCGGTACTTGCCCTGCGTCGGGATCCACGCCTCGCAGTCGAACTTGCGGGCGGCCGAGGCGCCGAGGTCACCGGTGGCGACGTCGATCACCCGGAACGGCAGCTCCAGCGAGGTCAGCCACTGCTTCTCCCAGGCCAGCAGGCGCTGGTGCTCCGCCTCCGAGTCCTCGGGGGCGACGTAGGAGAACATCTCCACCTTGTCGAACTGGTGGACGCGGAAGATGCCCTTGGTGTCCTTGCCGTGCGAACCTGCCTCGCGGCGGAAGCAGGGCGAGAATCCGGCGTAGCGGAGCGGCAGGCGCTCCGCCTCGATGATCTCGTCCATGTGGTACGCGGCGAGCGGCACCTCGGAGGTGCCGACCAGGTAGAGGTCGTCCTTGTCCAGGTGGTAGACGTCCTGGGCCGCCTGGCCGAGGAAGCCGGTGCCCGCCATGGACTGCGGGCGGACCAGCGCCGGGGTCAGCATCGGCGTGAAGCCGGCCTCGGTGGCCTGGGCGATCGCCGCGTTGACGAGCGCCAGCTCCAGCAGGGCGCCGACACCGGTCAGGAAGTAGAAGCGGGAGCCGGACACCTTGGCACCGCGCTCGACGTCGATCGCTCCGAGGAGCTGGCCCAGCTCCAGGTGGTCCTTGGGCTCGAAGCCCTCGGCGCCGAAGTCGCGGATCGTGCCGTGCTCCTCCAGGGTGACGAAGTCCTCCTCGCCTCCCACCGGCACGTCGGGGTGGACGAGGTTGCCGAGCCTGAGCAGCAGCTCCTGAGTCTCGGCGTCGGCCGCGTCGCGCTCGGCGTCGGCGGCCTTGACGTCGGCGGCGAGCTGACCGGCCTTCTTCAGCAGCTCGGCCTTCTCGTCGCCGGAGGCCTTGGGGATGAGCTTGCCGAGCGACTTCTGCTCGTTGCGCAGCTCGTCGAAGCGGACGCCGGAGGACCTGCGCCGCTCGTCGGCAGAGAGGAGGGCGTCGACGAGCGCGACGTCCTCTCCACGGGCGCGCTGGGACGCGCGCACACGGTCGGGGTCCTCACGGAGCAGGCGAAGGTCAATCACGGAGCCAAGGCTACCGGTGCGGGGTTGCCCCCCACGAATCACTATGGACACGCGTTCCGAATCGCGGCTTACGTTCCGTTATGGGGTAAATGCCGAGCGTGTCAACAAAAAGTGTCTCACCCCTCGGGACGGGGCACGCGTGCGGCCTGCGGTTGACTGGATTTCCTTGTGGAGAACGGCACTTGGGGGTGCGGTTGTCCACAGGAATCCCTGCCCCGCCGAGAGTTATCCACAGGGTGTGTGGATGGGGTGTGGACTTCGGAATTGATCACTCCGTAAGTGATGAACAGAGAGAGGAATTCCCGCCCCAAACCGGTACAACACCCTCTTTCGAGTGGAAAGGCGTCGCTCCAAAAGATGAACCAAGGGAAACGAGTGGACGAAGGGTGATGCGGCGGCGCGGGGCGGCATCCGGGTACTGTAGGGCGATTTGTCGACAGGCTCATGCGTCACTGTCGACTTGTCCCCAGGTCGAGATGAGGACCTGTGGATAACTCCTGTGGATAACGAAGATACGAGGGTAGGACCGGCTAGAAACGGCCGTCCTGGCAGCGCGTCACCCAGTCCGAGGCCGCCACGAACTCCTCGTCCGACGTCCCCGGCAGGGTGGGCTCCGCGACCTCGCCCGGCCTGACGTCCGCCCGCGGGTAGGAGCCGAGGAACCGCACCTGGCGGCAGATCCGCTTCAGCCCCATCAGGGCCTCCGCCACCCGCCGGTCGGAGATGTGCCCCTCGGCGTCGATGCAGAAGCAGTAGTTGCCGATGCCGGCCCCGGTCGGCCGGGACTGGAGCAGCATGAGGTTGATGCCCCGGGCAGCGAACTCGCCCAGCAGATCGCGCAGCCCACCGGGATGGTCGTCGTTCTGCCAGAGCACGACCGAGGTCTTGTCCGCGCCGGTCGGGGCGGCGGGCCGGGCCGGGCGGCCCACCAGCACGAACCTGGTCTGCGCGTTCTCCGCGTCGTGGATCTCGGTCTCCAGGGCCTCCAGGCCGTAGCGCGCGGCCGCGAACTCCCCGGCGAAGGCGGCGTCGTACCGGCCCTCCTGGACCAGGCGGGCGCCGTCCGCGTTGGAGGCGGCGGACTCCCAGACGGCCTCCGGGAGGTGGGCCCGCAGCCAGTTGCGGACCTGCGGCTGAGCGGCCGGG
Source organism: Streptomyces sp. NPDC051987 (assembly GCF_040680735.1). Classification (NCBI taxonomy): domain Bacteria; kingdom Bacillati; phylum Actinomycetota; class Actinomycetes; order Kitasatosporales; family Streptomycetaceae; genus Streptomyces; species Streptomyces sp. NPDC051987. Next base: position 48,544 of record NZ_JBFAXI010000008.1, read on the forward strand.
TGGGCGGTGACCGTCTTGATGTCGGAGAGCTTGGTGCCGGGCCGGACCAGCAGCGCGAAGGTGATCGACAGCAGCACCTCGCGGTAGATCATCAGCGGCTCGCCGGCGACCAACTCGTCCAGGGTGGTGGTGATGCCGCCCTCGACGGAGTTCTCGATCGGGACGAACGCGGCCTCGGCCTCGCCGACCCGCACGGCGTCCAGCGCCGACTGCACGGAGACGTACGGGACCAGCTCCCGGGTGGCGGTCTCCGGAAGAGTGCGCAGGGCGACTTCGGTGAAGGTGCCTTCAGGACCGAGATACGCATAGCTGGCGGGCATGTCCCTCACCCTAATGGGCGCAGGGAGGCGCGGCTCGCTTGTCTCATCGGATCCACTCGACCGTGTGGTTTGAAACTCGAAAACGCGCCAATAGTGATCAGAAACCACTGTGGTAACGCTGCGACCACCGCATATCAGCCCTCCAGCAGCCGCTGGCCCACATACTCCCCGGCGGCCGCGCCGCCCGGCACCGCGAAGAGGCCGCTCGCCTCGTGCCGGATGTACTGCGACAGCGCGTCTCCGCGGTCCAGCTTCCGCTGCAGCGGCACGAAACCGCGCAGCGGATCGGCCTGCCAGCAGACGAACAGCAGCCCCGCGTCCGGCGTGCCGTCCGCGTCGATGCCGTCGTGGTACGAGAACGGGCGCCGCAGGATCGCCGCGCCCCCGTTCTGGTCGGGCCGCGTGATCCGGGCATGGGCGTTGACCGGGACCACGTACTCCCCGTCCGCCTTGGCCTTCTCCAGGTCCATCGGCGTCGTCTCGGTGCCACCGGACAGCGGCGCACCGTTCGACTTCCTCCGCCCGATCACGTTCTCCTGGGCCGTGAGCGACAACTTCTCCCAGTCGTCGAGAAGCATGCGGATCCGGCGCACGACGGCATAGGAGCCGTTCGCCATCCACGCCGGATCGCTCGAACCGCTCGCCGGCACGAAGATCCGCTGGTCGAAGTCGGAGTCCGTCGGCTTCGGATTGCGCGTGCCGTCCAGCTGGCCCATGAGGTTGCGGGCCGTCATGGGGTGGGCGGTGGCGCCCGGGGTGCGGTTGAAGCCGTTCATCTGCCAGCGCACCTTGGCCGCGCCGCCCGCGTCCTTCTGGATCGCGCGCAGGGCGTGGAAGGCGACCAGGGCGTCGTCAGCGCCGATCTGCACCCACAGGTCGCCGTTGCTGCGCGACCTGTCGAGGTGGTCGGAGGAGAAGTCGGGCAGCGGATCCAGCGATGACGGCCGCTGCTTCTCCAGGCCGGTACGGCCGAAGAAGCTGTTGCCGAAGCCGAAGGTGATGGTCAGTGACGAGGGCCCGGCGTCCCGGGCCACATCCGTGTCGTCCTGGGTCATCGGCTCGCCCGCCATCAGCCGCTCGGCCGTCGCGGACCAGCGCCGCAGCAGTGCGGCGGCCTCCGTGCGGCCCGCACCCGCCGCCAGGTCGAAGGCGACGAGATGGCCGCGCGCCTGGAGGCCCTCGATGATGCCTGGCTGATGTTTCCCGTGAAACATCGCCCGGTCGGAGCCCACGGAGCTGAGCGGGGTGCCCTGGGCGGGGGCGGACGCGTAGCCGACGCCCGCGCCCGCCGCGCCGAGCACGAGCCCGGTGGCCCCGGCGGTGCCGAGCAGCGCCCGTCGGCTGACGCCCCCGGCCGGGGGTGCCTCGGCGGCTGCGGTACGGGACTCGGTGAGGGACTGGGACTGTTCGGGCATGGTGCGGTTCAGCCGATCTGCGCGCTCTTGGAGACGGTCACCTGGTCGATGTCGGAGGTCCGCACGGTGACGGAGACCTGCCAGTCGCCCGCCATGGGGATCTGCACGCCGTTCGCGGCCCAGTGCCCGGTGGTGATGTGGTCGGGGGCCACCGGAAGCGGCCCGATCTTCTTCGCGGCGAGAGTGAAGGCGACCTTCACCTCGGGGATGTCGAAGGCGCGGCCGTTGGGCCGCTGGACGTAGACGTGCATCTCGTTGCTGCCCACGGTCGCGGGGTCGAGGTCGACGCGGACCACGCCCTTGCCGTCCTTGCCGCCGGTGTCGAAGGACATGTCGAGGGTCAGCGCGCCCGAGGACGAGTCCGAAGCCGAGGAGGACGAGGACGACGAGGACGACGAGGAGGCGGCCTTGGCGTCCAGTTCGGTACGGCTGGGCTCGGTCTGCGTCAGCACGGTCGTGACGGCGAGCAGGACGACGGCGACCCCGGCCTCGGCGAGCACCGAGCGGCGCAGCCCGAAGCGGTGGGGGTCGGCGTCCCGGACGCGCTTCTGCCGGGCGGTGTCCATGGCGGACTGCTGCCGGGCCAGCTGCGCGGCACGCTCAGGGTCGTCCTCCGCGGACCCGGCCTCGCCGGGGGCGCCGACCTTGCCGGAGACGCCGGAGACGGACGGGCCCGACCTCGCGGCTGCCTCCTGGGTGGCGGCGGACGCCTTGACTGTCTCCTTCACCGCCTCCTTCTTCTCCTTCTTGTCCGCTGTCTCCGCCTCTGCCTCGGTCGCCGCCACCGCCGTGTCCGCGAGCCGCCCCGTCCACCGTCGGGAGATGGACGCGATGCCGACGAGCAGCGCCACGAGCCCGATCTTGACCAGCAGCAGCTCGCCGTACGTGGTGTCGGTGAACGCCGACCAGGAGCCGAGCTGGCGCCAGGACTGGTAGACGCCGGTGGCGACCAGGGCGAGCACGGACCCGAAGGCGACGCGGGAGAAGCGGCGTACGGCGGCGGACTCGACCGGGGTGTCGGCGGGCGCCCGGTAGAGGGCGACCAACAGGGCGGTGAGGCCGCCCAGCCAGGTGGCGACGGCGAGCAGGTGGACCACGTCGACCGGCATCGCGATGCCCGGCTGGAGCCCGGTGGACGCGTGCTCGGCCATGGCCCAGCTCGCCGCGAGCCCGGCGGCCACCACAGTGCCGCCGATGGCGAGCCCGAAGGTCAGGTCGCGCTTCTCCTCATCCTCGCGCTTGTCGTAGGCGCCGAAGAGGACGGCGATGAACAGCGCGCCCGCAGCGAGCAGCAGCAACCGGGAGACCAGAGCGGCGCCGGCCTTGGTCTGCAGGACCTGGCCGAGGAGGTTCAGGTCGAAGATGTCACCGACGCTGCCGGACGTCGTGTAGGAGCCGCGCAGGAGCAGCAGCCAGAGGGTGGCGGCGGTGAGCGTCAGCCAGCCGCCGACGACGAGGCGCTGCATGGCCCGCACCCCGGAGCCGCGCTGCCAGCAGGCGAGGACGAAGGCGGCGCCGCCGACGAGCACGATGTACCCGGCGTAGGACATGTACCGCCCGAACCCGTACAGCCAGCCGACGACGCCGCCGCCGACGTCCTGGTCCCCGACCGAGGCGACGGTCTTGGAGGGCGTGCCCACGGAGAAGGTGAAGGCACCGGCGACGGGATGGCTGTCCGCCGAGACGACCTGCCAGGCGACGGTGTACGTGCCCTTGCTCAGCCCGCTCTTGAGCTGCACGCCGTAGGTCGTGCCGCTCAGGTTGTCCGGCTTGGCCAGGTCGACCCGCTTGCCCTTGGGGTCCAGGACCCGGATCGAGTTGTCGTTCAGCGACACGTTCTCGGAGAACGTCAGCGCGACCTGGTCGGGTGCCTTGGGGACCACCACCCCCTGGGCGGGATCGCTGCCGGTCAGCGCGGCGTGCGCCGAGGCCGGCCCGGCCCCGGCCAGCAGCGCGCCGGTGACGGCGAGGAACAGCAGCACCAGCGTGCGCAGGCGGGGGGTGATGGTCCGCGTCAAGGTCGGTCCCTCCCTCAGTGTCCGGTCGAAGGGTTGTACGTGGCGGACTTCACCGGCATCTCGACGGTGAGCGGACCGGATTCGGCGAACTTGAGTTTCAAGGTGATGGTGTCGCCCTGTTCCGGGCGGCGCTTCAGCTTCTCGAACATCAGATGGTTGCCACCACTTTTGAACACGAGTTGACCGTGCGCGGGCACCTCGAAGGAGTCGACCTCCTCCATGGCCCCGCCCTTGGTCTCGTGCATGGTGATCTCACCGGCGGAGTCGCTGGTGACCGAGGTCAGCTCGTCCTTCGTGCCGCCCCTGTTGGTGATCGTCAGGAATCCGGCGGCCATGTCGGCGGAGACCGGCTGCGGCATGTAGGAGGCGCCGACGGACAGCTCGGCGCGCGAGGCGCCGGCGGAGTCCGAGGCCTTCGAGGCGTTCGACGTGCCGCAGCCCGCGAGGGCCAGGGCCCCCGCTATCGCGGCCCCGGTCACGGCGAGGCGTTTCACGGGTTCTCCCCCTTGATCAGCTTGGGGAGGTCCTTGGTGTAGTCGTCGACGGTGGCGTCCTCGCCGTAGAGCACGTATCCGCCGTCGGTCTTCGGCGAGAACGCGATGACCTGGGTGCCGTGCACCGAGACGACCTTGCCGGTCTTCTTGTCCTTGTGGGTCGGCTCGATGGAGATGCCGAGGGTGCGGGCGCCCGCCTGGATGGTGGCGAAGTCGCCGGTCAGCCCGACGAAGCTCGGGTCGATGCCCTTGAGCCACTTGCCGAGCTCGGACGGGGTGTCGCGGGCCGGGTCGGTGGTCACGAACACGACTCGCAGCTTCGCCTGGTCGGCCTTGGACAGCGCCTTCTTGGCGACCGCGAGGTTGTTCATGGTCAGCGGGCAGACGTCGGGGCAGTGCGTGTAGCCGAAGTAGATCAGCGTCGGCCTGCCCTTGGTCTCCGCGCGCAGGTCGTACTTCTTGCCCTGGGTGTCGGTGAGCACCAGGTCCGGCTTCTCGAAGGGCGTGTCGAGGATGGTCGCGGCCTTGTTCGAGGTGTCCCCGGCGACCACGGTGACCGGTGACTTCGCGTCGTCGCCGCTGCCGCAGGCGGAGAGGGTCAGGGAGGCGGCGGCGAGCAGCGCGGCCGCGGCGAACGTCTTCTTGCGCATAGGAAAATGTCCCAGATGTGAGAGATCCGGCGCGCACCGGGGTCGTACGACGGACGGGGGAGTACGACAGCCTCGCACGGCCCCTGTGCGCGCAGCGGACGCGGAACTCAGGCCTCGGTACCGGTGGTGGACCGGCGGCGGCCGGCGAGGACGCCGTAGGCGACCCCGGCCGCGCCGACGACGATGCCGACGACGCCGAGGACGCGGGCGGTGGTGTCACTGCCGTCCGCGGCGCCGGAGTCGTCGGACGCGGTGGTCTCGGTCTTGGCGGAGGTCTCCTCGGCGGCGTCCTCGGCGGTGCCCTGGGCCGTGGCGGACCCGTGGTGGTCGTCGGTGGCGGCGGACAGCGCGAGGACCGGGGCCGGGTTCTCCGGCTCGTCCTGGCCCTTCTGCGGGACCTCGATCCAGCGGACGATCTCCTTGTTGGAGTATGTCTGGATCGCCTTGAAGACCAGTTCGTCCGTGTTCTCGGGCAGGGTGCCCACGGAGAGCGGGAACTTCTGGAAGTAGCCCGGCTCGATGCCCTTGTCCTCGGCGGTCCAGGTGACCTTGGTGACCGCCTGGTCGTACTTCTGGCCGTGCATCTCCAACGGCTTGGCCAGCTTGGACTTGGTGACCTCGATCTTCCAGCCGGCCATCGGCTGCGGCATCACGGACGCGATCGGGTGGTCGGCCGGGAAGTCGACCTCGACCCTGGTGGTCGAGGCGTCGTCACGCTCGTTGGGCACCTTGAAGTCGATGACCGCGTAACCGCCCTTGGCGGCGGTGCCCTCGGGCTGCACGCTGACGTGCGCGAACGCGGGCGAGCAGACGGCCAGTACGGCCGTACCCGCGACGGCGGTGACGGCGGCGACGCGCGAGGCCTTGCGGGCACGCACGACGGGCAGGGCAGGCGCGGCAGGCACGGCGGACTTGGCGGACATGGCGGAAGCCTTCATGGCAGGGAGCACTCCACTCCGAGTGAGTTCTGTCGTCGAGGGGCGCGGGGCAATCCGATGGCCGAGAGCGACTGCCGATGGCCGACTGCCGACAGCTGCGGGTCGAAAACCGCAGGTCGAAAGCCGAAAGCCATAAGCCGGCAGCGGGAAGCTGACAGCCGAAAGACGGCAGTCGAAAAGCGATGGTGGTCATCGGAAAGCGCACGCGCGTGCCGTACGGCGGCGGCCGGCCCCCTCCGGTCCGGGCAGATCCCGGGGAGTGCGCTGGTCGCGCCGTGTCAGGCGGCGAGAACGAGTACGGCGGCGGCCGCGGGCGGCCCGCGCCGAATCACGGAGTGCTGGAGGGCAACGGTACGTGGGGCGACCCGAATGCCCCAGGCGCTCCGACGGCCGGGCGCGGGCGCCTCCGGTACGGCCACCAGCCCGGCGCACAGGGCGCACGCCAGCGCGAGCGCCCTGTGCAGGGAACGAACGAGCGCCCCCTCGGCGACCCCGTGCGCCGAGTCGGCCGACAGCTCGATCAGCCGTAGCAGCGCCAGATCGCCCCGGCGCAGCAGCCACCCGGTCGCCACGGCCGCGAGGAGGTGCCCGAGCAGCATGGGCACGGAGGGCAGCAGTGAGCCGGAGGCTCCGGTGGCGTCCGCGGTGTGGGCCGCCCCGCTCGCGCCGGTGGACGGGGCGGAGGCACTGAGATGCGCGTCCGTGAGGATCTTGTAGGCGCGGGCCGGACTGATCTGCGCCGTCCCTGCTCCGCACATCAGCCGCGCGGCCCGCTCCACCAGCGACGCGTCCCCCGGAGACGTCGACAACGCGGACGGCATCGCGGACATCGAGGACATCGAGGACATCGACGTCGAGCCGCCGGTCAGCGCGGAGCCACTGTGCTGGCCGAGTTCGAACAGTGTGTGGAGCACGGTCTGCGCCACCGCCAGCAGGGCCACGATCCCCGGCAGCGAGCGGGCTCGGCCGGCCAGCGGGGCGACGAGCACCAGGGTGCCCAGGAAGCCCGCGCCGAGCGTCCACAGCGGGACGGTCGCGCAGGAGGCGAAGGTGTGCCCCGCCGCGGCCAGCACGACGCAGAGCGCGGCGAACACCGCGGCCCGCAGGAGCCGCAGTCCGCTTCCGGTGCGCGCCGCGCGCGGGTGGGGGGCAGTCATGGCGCGCTCATCATCGCACTGGACCCGCACCCGCTTGACGGCAGGTTCAGAAGATTCCGGTACGTGCGGAAACAGGAAAGGGCGCAGTGGGTTGCAGAAGGTGATCGCGGGAAAGAACCGAAAGATCAATCTTGTACCGAACCACCCGCTCATACACCGAAACCTCCCACCGCGCATCCCCCGGATGGGCGTTCTCACATGAACGGAGTGCTTACACCCGCGCACGGCTGGCAATAGGTATCGGTATGTCGAGCCGCGGCCAGGAGGCTGGAGCATGAGCATCTGGTGGTCACTCCATCTGCGGCGTGAGGCCGCGAGCGTGCCGCTTGCCCGCCGGCTGCTGATCGGCACGATGGAGACGGCGGGCGTCGACCCCGACATCTCCTACGACCTGTCCGTCGCCCTCAGTGAGGCCTGTGCGAACGCCGTCGAGCACGGCGGGGCGGGCCGCACCTCGGAGGCGTACCGGGTCACCGCCTACCTGGACGGCGAGAAGTGCCGTATCGAGGTGGCCGATTCGGGGCCGGGGCTGGGGCCTGGGTTCGCCCGCACCCAGGACATCAGGCCCGCCCGTCCCGACGCCGAGCACGGGAGAGGCCTCTGTCTCATCCGAGAACTCGCGGACCACGTCCACATCGGCAACAAGCCGGGCCGCGGCGGGACCGTGGTCAGCTTCGACAAGATCCTCAAGTGGAAGAAAGATCCTTCCCTGCTTTCGGCATGACTCTCGCCCCCGCATAACACCCGCGCTAGGGTGCGCGCATGATTCTCGAAAAGATTAAAGAAAGCCTGCTCGTCCCGGGCGTGATATTGCGGCCGATTGCCACCGGCGATGCCCGAGCGCTGTGCGCCGCATACGTGGGCAACCGAAGCCATCTCGAACCCTGGGAACCGGTCAGACCCGAGTCCTTCTTCACTGTCGAGGGCCAGACCGAGCGGATCGAAGGCCTGCTGGGACAGGCCGCCGACGGTCTCATGGCCCCGTGGATCATGGAGTCGGCCGAAGACGGCGGGATCGTCGGCGCGATCACCCTTTCCGGGATTTCCCTGGGTCCTTTCTGTAGTTCCTACGTGGGTTATTGGGTGGCCGCTGATCAGCAGGGCCGTGGTCTGGCGACCGCCGCTCTGGATCGGGTCTGCGAGATCGCCAGGGATGTCGTAGGACTTCACCGCATCGAGGCGTCCACTCTGATCGAGAACACGACGTCCCAACGCGTGCTGAAGAAATGCGGGTTCGAGACGATCGGCGATGCGCCGCAGTATCTCCACATCAATGGAGAATGGCGGGACAGCCGGCTGTTCCAGCGGATCCTGCACGATCACGCCCCGGCTCTGTGACCGCTCCGGCTCTGTGACCAGCGGCTTCCCGGCCGGTTCAGCTTCCTGGGAGCTCACAGGCCCTTCCCAGTGCCTGCCCATGCCCCTGACAATCGGCGTTCCTACCTTCGTCGGCCATGACGGGAAACCACAAAGACACGTCGATCACCCGCCGTCGCGCCCTCGCGGTCTCCGGCGGCACGGTGGCGGCCGGCGGCCTCGCGGTCGCCGGCTTCCAGTCGGCCTTCGCCGACACGACCGGCACCGCGACCAGTGCGAGTTCGACCAGCGGTGCGTGCATGACACTGATGAGCAGCGTCACGGAAGGGCCGTACTACCTCGACGGTGCCTTGGTGCGCAAGGACATCACCGAGGGCAAGGCCGGCGTTCCGCTGACCCTGCGGCTGACCGTCGTGGACGCCACCGACGGCTGCACCCCGGTCAAGGGTGCGGCGGTCGAGATCTGGCACTGCGACGCCTGGGGCTACTACTCCGGCTACACCACCGCCAACCCCGGCGGCTCCGCCCCGGCGGAGAGCGAGGAGGGCGACTCCGCCGACGACAACACGTACCTGCGCGGTTACCAGATCGGCGACGCCGACGGGGTCGTGAAGTTCGAGACGATCTTCCCGGGCTGGTACACCCCGCGCACCTGCCACATCCACGTGAAGGTGCACACGGGCGGCGAGAAGGAGGACGGCAGCTACGAAGGCGGCAAGGTCAACCACACCGGCCAGCTGTTCTTCGCGGACGACATCGCCGAGAAGGTCTTCGCCCTGGAGCCCTACGCGAAGCACACCGGTGACTACACCGTCCTCGCCGAGGACATGGTGTACGACGGCGGGGGCGCCGCCAGCGGGCTGCTGACCCTGAAGGCCGTGCACAAGAAGGACCCCTCGAAGGGCTACAAGGGCTTTCTGACGCTGGGCATCGACCCGGACGCCGAGAACACGGGCGCCGGCAGCGGCGGTGGCGGCACCCCGCCGAGCGGTGCCCCGAGCGACGCCCCCACGGGCACCCCGCCCAGCGGCGCCCCCAGCGACAGCGCCTCCGCCTCTGCTTCTGCCTCCGCCTCCTCGTAAGGCAAGGAGCATGACAAGCCGCGAGGACGACGCGCTGGCGCGGGCCGCCGTGGCCGCACTCACCGGTCAGCTGGCCCTGGCCCCCAAGCCGGGCCTGCCCGACCCGCGTGACCTGGACGCCCGCAGCACGCGCCGGGAGCACGACAGTCTGCGCTGGTCGGCCAAGGCACTGGCGCCGGGCCTCGCGGCGATGGCCGCCGCCGCCCGCCGGGCCGGCGGGGCCACGCCGACGCTGCGGGCGGAACTGGGCGCGATCGGCCGGTGCACCGAGCACTCGGTCGGGCTGGCCGGCGGCGGACACAAGGGCGCTCTGTGGGCTCTCGGCTTCCTGGTCGCCGCGGCCGCCCTGAACCCCCGCGCCGAGGCCCACGAGATCGCCGCGCACACCCGGAAGATCGCCGCGTTCAACGACAAGGGCGCCACCCGTCGCCCGTCCCGGGGTTCGTCGATCTCCGTCAAGTACGGCGCGGCCGGCGCCCGCGGCGAGGCGAGGGCCGGATTCCCGCACGTACGCAGGGCGCTGGACGCGCTGACCACGGCTCGCAAGGCGGGCGCCACCGAGAACCAGGCCCGCCTCGACGCCCTGCTCACCGTGATGTCCACCCTCCAGGACACCGAACTCCTTTACACGGCCGGGCCGTTCGGCCTGCGCCACGTACAGGCGGGGGCGCGGGGGGTGCTGGAGGCGGGCGGCACGGCGACGCAGGCAGGGGCCGAGGCGCTCGTCGCCCTGGACGCGGACCTGCGCGACCGGGGCTGGAGCCCGAGGGGCAGCGCGGGACTGCTGACAGGCGCCCTCTTCCTGGACGCCCTGCCTGCTCTGTGACGCCTTCGCACAGGCGGCTCCGACGCGCGTGGGCGCGAGCAACCCCCACCCATCCGCAGAACGCGACGACGGCCGGGCACCCCTTGGGTACCCGGCCGTCCCGCATCCGTCAGCCCGTCAGCCCGTCAGCTCTTCAGCGAAGCCATCCAGCCCTCGACCTCGTCCGACCGCCGAGGCAGCCCAGCCGAGAGATTCCGGTTCCCGTCGGCCGTCACCAGGATGTCGTCCTCGATCCGCACCCCGATCCCCCGGTATTCCTCCGGCACGGTGAGATCGTCGGCCTGGAAGTACAGCCCCGGCTCGACGGTCAGCACCATTCCCGGCTCCAGGACGCCCTCCACGTACGTCTCGGTCCGCGCAGCGGCACAGTCGTGGACGTCGAGCCCGAGCATGTGCCCCGTCCCGTGCAGCGTCCACCGGCGCTGCAGCCCCAGGTCCAGCACCCGCTCGACCGGCCCCTCGACGAGCCCCCACTCGACGAGTCGCTCGGCCAGCACCCGCTGCGCGGCATCGTGGAAGTCGCGGTACTTCGCGCCCGGCTGCACCGCCGCGATCCCGGCCTCCTGGGCGTCGTACACGGCGTCGTAGATCTTCTTCTGGATCTCGCTGTACGTGCCGTTGACCGGCAGCGTGCGCGTGACGTCGGCGGTGTACAGGCTGTGCGTCTCGACGCCGGCGTCGAGGAGGAGCAGGTCGCCGGAGCGCACCGGGCCGTCGTTGCGGACCCAGTGCAGCGTGCAGGCGTGCGGGCCGGCGGCGCAGATGGAGCCGTAGCCGATGTCGTTGCCCTCCACGCGCGCGCGGAGGAAGAACGTGCCCTCGATGTAGCGCTCGCTCGTGGCCTCGGCCTTGTCGAGGACCTTCACGACGTCCTCGAAGCCGCGGACCGTCGAGTCGACGGCCTTCTGCAGCTCGCCGATCTCCCACTCGTCCTTGACCAGCCGTGCCTCGGAGAGGAAGACCCGCAGCTCCTCGTCGCGCTCGGCGGTGACCTTGTCGGTCAGCGCGGCCTGGATACCGGCGTCGTAGCCGCGGACGACCCGCACCGGGCCGGTGGCCTCGCGCAGCTTGTCGGCGAGCTCACGGACGTCGGCGGCGGGGATGCCGTAGAGCGCCTCGGACTCGGTGAGGGAGTGCCTGCGGCCGACCCACAGCTCGCCCTGGCCGGAGAGCCAGAACTCGCCGTTCTCGCGGTCGGAGCGGGGCAGCAGGTAGACGGTGGCCTCATGGCCGTCGTCCTTCGGCTCCAGGACGAGTACGCCGTCCTCGGTCTGGTTGCCGGTGAGGTAGACGTACTCGACCGACGCCCGGAACGGGTAGTCCGTGTCGTTGGAGCGGGTCTTCAGGTTGCCGGCCGGGATCACCAGGCGCTCGCCCGGGAAGCGGGCGGACAGCTCGGCGCGGCGGCGGGCGGTGTGCCCGGCCTGCTCGATGGGCTTGAGGTCGCGCAGCTCCGTGTCGGCCCAGCCGGACTTCATGCTCTCGGCGAGCTCGTCGGACACGCCCGGGTACAGGCCGTTCTTGCGCTGCTTGATCGGCTCTTCCGACTCAATCTCCGGGGTCTCCGGACCCGCTGCGGTAGCAGCATCATCTGATACCGCCGGGGTGAGCTCGTCGGACACGGTCATCCTCCTCGACACTGCAGTGGATGCCGTCCATCGTACGGTCGTACCGAACAGCGTCCCAGGGACCGGGGCCCCGCAGTGGTGTGAGGCGTCTCCGCCGCCCCCCTTTTGGCTCTCCTCCGGCTCTGCCCAGGGTCTCCTCCGGCTTTCCTCCGGTTCCCCTGCCGCCGGTGGCTGACTGACCGGTCAGTCGAACCGGGCTGCCAGCAGCACCACGTCCTCCGCGCTGTCGGCCTCGTCCAGGCCGCCCGGCAGCACCGTGCGCAGGATGTGGTCGGCGATCGCCCCGGGGTCGTGGCGCAGGGCGCGCGGGGTGCTCGCGGCGGCCGTGTGCAGCCGGGCGAAGGCGCGGTCCATGGGGTCGCCGGTGCGGTGCAGCAGCCCGTCGGTGTAGAGGAGAACGGTTTCCCCGGCTTCGGCCTCGATCTCCGCGCTGGGCGCCTCCCAGCAGGCGAGCATGCCGAGCGGCGCGGACACCGAGGTCTCCGCGAACTCGGTGCGGTGCTCCCCGATCAGCAACGGTGGGCTGTGCCCGGCGCCGGCGAGGGTGACCTTGCGCAGCGCGGGCTCGCAGTAGGCGAACAGGGCGGTGGCGGAGCGGGCCGGTTCGGTCAGTCGCAGCAGCAGTTCCAGATCGGAGAGGACCGCGACCGGGTCCTCGCCCTCCATCACGGCGTACGCCCGCAGGGAGGCGCGCAGCCGTCCCATCGCGGCGACCGCGCTCGGTCCGGAGCCGGTGACCGAGCCGACGGCGAGGCCCAGGGCGGCGTCGGGCAGCGGCAGCGCGTCGTACCAGTCGCCGCCGCCGCGCGGACCGGTGCGATGCCGGGCGGCGAGCTGGACGCCGGCCACCCGGGGCAGCCGGGAGGGAAGCAGCTCCTCGGCGATGGTCGTCATGCACGCGCGCGTGCGCTCGACTTCGAGCAGCCGGGCCAGATGCTCGGCCGCGTACTGGACGTACAGACCGATGAGGTGGCGGTGGCGCTCGTGCGGCTGGGCCGGTTCGTCGTACAGCCAGGCGACCGCGCCGAGGTGCTCGGCCGCGCCGGTGACGAGGGGGAGCGCGTAGCTGGCGGCGTAGCCGAGGCGGGCGGCGACCTCACGGTGGCGCGGGTCGAGGCCGTCCTCGGCGAACAGGTCGGGGTGCACGGTCTCGCCGGAGGTACCGCTGTCGTACGGCAGCGCGCCGTGCGGGACGGTCTCCAGGTGGCCGAGGTCCGCGCGGCCGAGTCCGAGGCCGAGCGTGATCTGCGGGCCGAGTCCGTCGGCCGGCTCCAGCGCCACGAGACCGCGCCGGGCGCCCACGAGGGCGGCACCGGCGCGCAGCAGTTCCTGGAGGGCCGGCTCCAGCGTTCCGGTCCGGGCGAGCCGTTCGGTCAGTTCGTGGAGGGTGGTGAGGTCGGAGACCCAGCCGGCCAGCCGGTCCTGGAGGACGGTGCCCGGGGCCGGGGCGGCCGGGGCCTTGGGGACGGCAGATGCGGCCGGGGAGGCCGGGGCGGGGGGAACCGGCGCGACAGTGTGGGCGGGAGTGGGAACCGTTGAATCGATTCCAGCCACTTTCGGAGGGTGCGGGGCGTTCATGGCGTCCGGCTTTCAGACCTGTGCGTATTGCTCAAAAGCATCGCAAACCCCCATGCCCTTCTGCGCCGCTAGCAGTGTCTCCACATGTACACGCACTCGTGAGGGGATGTCCAGCATTGTCCTGCTGGGATTCCTGGTGTCCGTTTGCCTCTTGAGGCCTTCGCGAGGTGCCGTCCCGGACGGCTTGCACAAAGGCAAAGTTGGCTTAAAACTGACTCGGGCGACGGTTCATTGCGGTCGACTGGCCTTGCTCCACGGAGCGTCACAGCGGTCGTGATGGGTACCTACTCGGAGAAGGCCAGGGGTGGTTGGGGACCACCCGGAACCTGGCGCCGGACCCGGGCGTCTTAACCACCGACGACCGTGCCCCATCCTCCCGTGGCGGAGGCGGAGAGAAACACTCGGAACGGCAAAACGCCAGACTTCGCCACCCCCACGCCGTGGCCGTGCTTTTGATAGACGCAGTACGAGCAGTACGACGCAGTTCTGGTGAACGCGGGCGCGGCCTCCGCTCGACCCCCAGGGGTTCCCCTTGCTCAGGGCAGGGGTGTGATGCGCCAACAGGTACGCACAGTGAAGTGATCGACACATGATGTGATGTGGTCCACGGTGTTGCCAGCGGTGCAACGGAAAGGAACGAGCGCTCATGCGCGAGATCCTCGGAAGGCGACGCAGGCTCCTGTCCAGGCGGAACGACAAGGGTCCTGAGTTTCTCGACGCGGCCCTGACCTTCGCGACGGAATGGCAGTGGCCCGTACTCCCGGGTGTGGCCCCCGACCCCCAGGGGCGGGCCCGGTGTGCGTGTCCCGACCCGGAGTGCACCGTCCCCGGTGCCCACCCCTTCGACCCCGGCCTGCTCGCCGCCACCACCGACGAGCGCATGGTCCGCTGGTGGTGGGGCAACCGGCCGACGGCCCCGATCGTCCTCGCCACCGGAGCCGCCGGCGGGGCGGCACCCTGCGCGGTGAGCCTGCCGGCCCTCGCCGCCTCCCGCGCCCTGACCCTCCTCGACCGCCGCGGCATGCGCCTCGGCCCGGTGGTCGCCGCGCCCACCCGCTGGGCGCTGCTCGTCAAGCCGTACTCCATGGAGCAGCTGGGGGAACTGCTCTACGCCAAGGACTTCGTCCCCGGCTCGCTCCGCTTCCACGGCGAGGGCGGCTATCTCGCCCTGCCGCCCTCCGAGACCGGCCAGGGCGCCATCCGCTGGGAGCGGGCCCCGCTGCCCGGATCGGCCAAGCCATGGGTGCCCGATGTGGAGGCGGTGGTGGACGCCGTGGTCGACGCCCTCACCCGTACGGGTGTGAGCGCGCCCGAGTTGTAGGGGTGTCGGGCGCGACAACCCGGCGCGCCGCATCCGTCTGGTTACCCTCCGCACATGAACGTGCGTCTCCTCGCCCTCGCGGGCGTCATGGTGTGCGCGGTCGCGCTGCCGCTGACCGTCGCGTCCGCAGGGCAGGTGGGCGACGCCGCAGGACACCGCGCCCGCGCCGACGACGAGAAGCTGCCGGCCCCGGTCCGGTCCCCGCTGGTGCTCGGCCTGGGCCTGGCCACGGCCGCCCGCTGCGGTCCCGAACTCACCTCACCCGACGGCGTCGAGGCACAGACCTGCGTGATGGCCCAGGGCGCGGACACCTGGGCGCGCACCTATTACCGCAACGCCACCGGGGCCGCCCTGGAGGGCGTGCTCAGCCTCCTGGGGCCGCGCGGCCGCACCGTGCAGACGCACTGCGCGGCGGACGCCGACGACGAGCCCGCCACCTGCGAGACGCCCCGGGAGCGCACCCGGGGTTCGCTGGACGCCTACACGGCCGTCACGGAGTTCGCGGCGCACGAGGGCGACGGCCCCCTGCTGCTGCGCTCCGCGAGCAACGCGGGGGACGACTCCGAGGGCGGCCCGGACGGCTCCGGGGGCGACCCGGGGGACGGAGCGGGAGGCTCGGGAGGCTCGGGAGGCTCGGGAGGCTCGGGAGGCTCGGGAGGCTCGGGAGGCGGATCCGGGGGCGGAGCGGACGGCTCGGGAAGCTCGGGAAGCGGTTCCCGGAACGCAGCGGACGGCTCGGGCAGCGGCTCCGGGGACGGCCCGGGGGGCGTGACGGGAGCTTCGGCCGGGGGGTGACCCGGCGGGCGGCGCCGCGGACTCCTTGGCGGCCAACTGCGGCCAACTCTCAACGGTTCAAGGGGAGTTGACGAACCGCTCCGATCCGTACACCGGACGGGGACATGAAAAGGCCCGGTTGCTGGCGACGGGGGATGCACCAGCAACCGGGCTACTGAGACGGTAACAAGAGATCGGCGGTTCGCAAATTCGATCTCGGCTATTCGGACACATATGTGCTTGCCCCGTAGGGGAGTTGTGACAGGAGTCACCTGATCCGACGGACCTGGGACGGCTGACCGACCGGTCAGCCGCGACCCCGTGTCCGCGCTGTTCGACGACTGATCGTCAGCTGAGGGTGACCTGCCGGTTGGTCAGCCCGCCGCGGGCCCGCCGCTCGTCCGCCGTGAGCGGTGCCTCCGAGGCCAGGGCGGTCGCGAGCCGCTCGGCGAACTCGGCGGCCGGCTTCTCGATGTCCTCCGCGCCGACCCCGCTCGGCAGGTCCCAGACCGGCACGGTGAGGCCGTGCGCTCGGAAGGAACCGACCAGCCGGGTCCCCTCGCCGAGGCTGGACCGGCCCGCCGCGTGCAGCCGCGCGAGAGCGTCCAGAAGCTGCTCCTCGGGATGGGGCATGACCCACCGCAGATGGTTCTTCTCCGGCGTCCGGCACCAATAGGCGGAGTCGACGCCGGTCAGCTTCACCGTCGGGATGGCCGCCGCGTTGGCCCGCTCCAGGGAGGCGGTCACGTCCGGGGTGGCGTTGGCCGCGTCCTGCACCCAGAACTCGAAGCCGTCGTGCACAACTGGCTCGAACGGGCCCTTCGGGTCGAGCAGGTCCTGCAGCCGAGGGCTGTCGGCGGGGGCACGGCGGCCCTGCACCGGGGTGCCCGGCTCGGCGGCCAGGGCGCGCTGGAGGGTGTCGGCGAGGTCACGGCTGATGTCGCCGGACGCCGTGTCGTTCTGCAGGCCGAGCATGACCGAGCCGTCGTCGCGGCGCAGCGCCGGCCAGGCCATCGGCAGCACCGTGGCGAGCGTGACCGAGGGAACGCCCTCGGGCAGGCCGTCCTTCAGGGTCAGCTCGACCGTGGCGGCCGGGACCAGTTCGCGCAGCGCCACCCAGTCGCCCTCGCCGGCCAGTCCCTCGAACGGCCGGTGCACCAGCTCGGTCGCCGCGTGTGCCGCGGCCCGGCCGTGGCACGCCTTGTAGCGTCGGCCGCTGCCGCAGGGGCAGGGTTCCCGGGCACCGACGACCGGGATGTCTCCGTCAGCGCCTCCGGCGCGCGCCGCATCGCTGGGCTGCGGCCGCGTGGCCTTCGTCTGGGGTCGCTTCTTGGCCATCTGGGTGTCTCCCGGTTACGGCTCGTCTCGTACGGCGGGAGCCTAGCCGTTCACGCCCTGGGTCACGGGAACCTGTGGACGACGGCGCCGACACGGGACGCCGTCGAGCGGTGAGGGCGCCGCAGCCGCGGGAAGTGACGGCAGGCTGCCGAGGTGCCGAGGTGCCGGGGTCGCCTGAGCCTCAGTCCAGGTCGTCGAACGCGTCCGCGAGGTCCAGGCCGGGCAGTTCCGGGACCGAGGGAGTCATGACGCGCGCGGGAAAGGTGTCGCGGCGGTCCCGGATGTCGCTCTCGCGCACGTCCCTGTGGACCACCACCCAGACCGTCACCTCGCCCGCGTCGTCGCGGACACCCCAGTCGTCGGCGAGGGCCGTGATGATGTTCAGCCCGCGGCCGCCGTGCGCCGTGACCGACGGGGTCATGGGGGCCGGGCGGGTCGGGCCGCCGCCGTCCGTCACCTCGACGATCAGCCGGCCGCGCGGGTCCACCCGCCAGGCGGCCCGGACGTCGCCGTCCCCGGCCAGTGCGTCGCCCAACGGGCGCCCGTGTTTGCAGGCATTGCTCAAAAGTTCGGAAAGGATCAGTACGGCATCATCGATGACCGATTCAGATAGACCACCCGTGCGCAACTGATCGCGCATGCGGTGTCTCGCCTTACCCACGCCCGCAGGGCCATGGGGTACGGCCATGCTCGACGACGTGGGCACCTCCTGTGCCACCACCAACGCCACCCCCGAGACCTCCTTTGCCCCACGCCACGGTGTGGATGCCCCATTGGCCTGAACCGGAAACCGGCCAATGAATGTCCGGTGACGCATTCGCAACCAACGAATACGTGCCGAACGCGCCGGAGCACTCCCTGTGACGGGCCGTCGCCCTATCCCCCCGGATATGGCGTCGTGTGGCTTGATTTCGATGGTGTGGCCGAGAAGTGAGGATGCTGTGAGCGGGCTTTCGGGTCAAGAGGTGCGAGGTGTCCTTACGCGACTCTTTATCTGATCCCTGGTCAGGACGGGTCCCCAGGCCGCGGCGTTCAGCGTCCCAGCCGGCGCAGTACCGCCGCCGGCCGGTTGGTGATGATCGCGTCGATGCCGAGCTCCACGCAGAGGTCCACGTCCTCCTGCTCGTTCACCGTCCACACATGCACCTGGTGGCCGTTGCTCTGCAACCGCTCCACGTAGGCCGGGTGATTGCGCACGATCCGGATCGAGGGGCCCGCGATCCGGACCCCGGCCGGCAGCCGTCCGTCGCGCAGCCGGGGCGAGAGGAACTGCAGCAGGTAGACCGTCGGCAGCGTCGGCGCGGCCGCCCGGACCCGGGCCAGCGACCGCGCGGAGAAGCTCATGACCCGCACCGGCGACTCGGCGGGAGCGGCCGGGGCGTCCAGTCCGAACCGCTTGAGCAGGACCAGCAGCCGCTCCTCGACCTGCCCCGCCCAGCGTGTGGGGTGCTTGGTCTCGATCGCCAGCTCCACCCGCCGCCCGGCGTCCGAGACCAGCTCCAGCAGCCGCTCCAGCGTCAGTACGGACGTGTCCGCGCGGTCCTCTGGCCGGAACTCCCAGTCGGGCTCCTCGTCCCGCCCGCGCCAGGCCGGTCCCTTCCGCCACGCGCCGAAGTCCAGGGCGGCCAGGTCCGCGAGCTCCAGGGCGGAGACCGCTCCCCGGCCGTTGGACGTACGGTTGACCCGTCGGTCGTGGACGCACACCAGGTGGCCGTCGGCGGTCAGGCGCACGTCGCACTCCAGGGCGTCGGCGCCGTCCTCGATGGCCTTCTTGTACGCGGCCAGGGTGTGCTCGGGGGCGTCCTCGGAGGCCCCGCGGTGCGCGACGACCTGGATGCGATGCTGTGGTGCGTGGGTCACCGCGACATGGTGCCACCGAGCGCGGGTGCCTGGGGGCACCCTGGATGCCGGTAAAGAGAACTTTTGTCGGACAGGCCCTATATAAAGGTTGTCCGTGTACCCACAGGCACCGCTTATGGTGCTCTGACGTCCTGTGGGAAAAGCTGACGGCATACAAAAGCACATGCACAGCCGAATCGCGCCGGACCGACAGCAAGCGTGAAAGTGCGTGACCGAGTGCGACCGAGAAGAAAAGCCGTGGACCGAGGAGAGAAGCTGTGAGCACCGAGAACGAGGGCAACCCGGTACCTCCGGCCCCGTCGGCACCGCCCGTGCCGCCGTCGTCTCCCGCTGACTCGCCGCAGGCAGCCGCGTCCGACGGCGGGGAAGCACCGACCGCCCCGATCCCGCCGACTCCCCAGGGCACCCCCGGTGCGTCCGCGGGTGACCCCTACGGCACCACGCCGCGGGCCCCCGAGAGCGCCTGGCCGCCCCCGCCCCCCGCGACCCCCTCCTACGCGGACCCCGGCGCCGGGGCCCCCTGGGGCTCGTCGTACGAGCAGCAGCACCAGCAGTACCAGCAGCACCAGCCGTTCCATTTCCAGCAGCCGCAGTCCGCGCCGAAGCAGGGCGGCGGCCGCGGCGGTCTGATCGCCGCCGTCCTGGTGGCGGCGCTGGTCGCGGGCGGCCTCGGCGGCGGCCTCGGCTACACGCTGGCGAAGAACAACGACGACAGCGGTTCCACGACCATCTCCGCCTCCTCCGACGCGGGCGCCACCCAGGTCAAGCGTGCCGCCGGCACCGTCGCGGCGGTCGCCGCCAGGTCCCTGCCCAGCACGGTCACCATCGAGTCCGAGTCGACCAGCGGCGAGGGCGGCACGGGCACCGGCTTCGTCTTCGACAAGCAGGGCCACATCATCACCAACAACCACGTGGTCGCGGACTCCCTCGACGGCGGCAAGCTCACCGCGACGTTCCCGAACGGCAAGAAGTACGACGCCGAGGTCGTCGGCCACGCGCAGGGCTACGACGTCGCCGTGATCAAGCTCAAGAACCCGCCGTCGGACCTGCAGCCGCTCGCCCTGGGCGACTCCGACAAGGTGGCCGTCGGCGACGAGACGATCGCGATCGGCGCCCCCTTCGGCCTGTCCAACACGGTCACCACGGGCATCATCAGCGCCAAGAACCGCCCGGTCGCCTCCAGCGACGGCAGCTCCACCAGCAAGGCGTCCTACATGAGCGCCCTGCAGACCGACGCCTCCATCAACCCCGGCAACTCCGGCGGCCCGCTGCTCGACGCCTCCGGCGCGGTGATCGGCATCAACTCCGCGATCCAGTCCGCCTCCAGCGGCGGCCTGGGCAGCGGCGGGCAGTCGGGCTCGATCGGCCTCGGCTTCGCCATCCCGATCAACCAGGCCAAGTACGTGGCCCAGCAGCTGATCAAGACCGGCAAGCCGGTCTACGCGAAGATCGGCGCGTCGGTGTCGCTGGAGGACAGCTCCTCCGGCGCCCAGATCACCGACTCCGGCTCGGGCGGCTCCGCCGCGGTGGAGTCGGGCGGCCCCGCGGACAAGGCCGGCCTCAAGCCCGGCGACGTCATCACCAAGCTGGACGACACGGTGATCGACAGCGGCCCGACCCTGATCGGCGAGATCTGGACCCACAAGCCCGGCGACAAGGTCGAGATCACCTACAAGCGTGGCGGCTCCGAACACACGGTCACCCTCACCCTCGGCTCCCGCGTCGGCGACAACTGACCCGCACACGCCCGCAGGAACCGGTTACTCTGTTCCCCGCGCCGATCCACACCGGCGCGGGGTGGGTTGCCCGAGCGGCCTAAGGGAACGGTCTTGAAAACCGTCGTGGCGCGAGTCACCGTGGGTTCAAATCCCACACCCACCGCGCAAGAACGGCCCCTGACCAGTACGTATGGTCAGGGGCCGTTGCCATGTCCACTGCCCGTGGGACACCGCCTGTCCCCGTAGTTTCCCGCCCTGTCGGGCACGCAAGGGGCACGCCGGGGGCACGCGTACGGATGGGCGCCCGACCGCTGGTCGACCGCCCGCTAACGGTTGATCGGGATCTCGTAGACGATTTCGCAGTGAGCGGCGGGCACCACGATGTCTGCCGTCTCCACGGGCCGCCCGTCGTCGCTGTAGTACGTCCGCCGGATGTGCGTCACGAGCGCGGCCTTCTGGATGCCCAGGAGCGACGCCTCCTCGGCGGTCGCCTGCCTCGGCTCCGGCTGCTCTACGGCATGGCTGACGGTGACCCCGATCGCGGCCATGCGGTTCACGACCCCGGCGCCCGCGTGGGGCCCGCCTTCGGGGAGTACGACGAGAGTGCCGGCCGTGAG
Source organism: Streptomyces sp. NPDC051987 (assembly GCF_040680735.1). Taxonomy (NCBI): domain Bacteria; kingdom Bacillati; phylum Actinomycetota; class Actinomycetes; order Kitasatosporales; family Streptomycetaceae; genus Streptomyces; species Streptomyces sp. NPDC051987. The sequence goes on from NZ_JBFAXI010000008.1 coordinate 69,595, forward strand.
GTCGTACGGCTCCCAACTCGTCGACAACTGCACCGGTCTGCCGTCCGCCAGGAACTCGTACGTCGTCCGGACGCACAACTCGCCCGCGGCGATCCCGAGCCGTGCCGCGATCTCCGTCGGCGCCGGTACCTTGGCGTCCGTCCGGCTCTCCCAATCCCCTTGCCTGCCCACGGCCTTCATGTCGGCCCGGAACGGTGATCCGCTGGGCTGCTCGCGGGCGGTTGACCGGACGACCCGCACCCGCTGCCGGGGCTCGGCGACGTACGTGCCCGATCCGGCCCGCCCCTCCAGCACCCCCTGCGAGATCAGCAGCTCCTGTGCCCGGCGGACCACGTTCTCGCCCACGCCGTACTCCTGGCCGATCTGGGCGCGGGAGGGCAGACGGTCGCCCGGTTCCCATGCGTGCTCCGCGATGCGCTGCCGAAGCTCGTCGGCGATGCGGAGATAGGGCGGCTGCTCAGGCATATGGAAAATCTAGTCCACTAGCTCTAATCTAGTTAACTAGCTTCACTCAAAGTGATCGCTGGTGACGGAGGCTGCCCTGTGCCCGCTTCGGGAGTTAGCGCGGCGGCCATCGCTGCCCGGCTGTCCGCTCTCGGACTCCTCACGCGAGTGGAGGAACACCCCCGACACACCTCGGTGGAAGCGGAGATACCGGAATCGGTCTCCGCCGAGACATGGCGGGAGGTCCTGGATGTGGTGGCGGAGGCCGATCGGTTCGGGCTCCTCGCCACCAGCTTGAACGGCCGCACCCTCTGGGCGGTCGTACGCAAAACGGTCCCCACGACGGGCGATGTCGGGGGACCGGGCCATCAGCGATAGGAGCTGAACAGCGTGCTCAACCGTATCCGCCGCGCCGTCCACCTCACCAGGGCGCGGCGCTTCCCGACCGGCAGGCACCGCCGCCCCTTAACGCCCGCTCGACCGCCGACCGCTTCCGCCTCTACGGCGTCGGCTGACGCGTCGACCCTCGTTCTGGGTCGAGCTTCCGCCGGCCCGGACCATCGACACCCGCTCAGGGGTGAGGACACCGCGCTCGTCCGCCCGTACGTGCTGGCCTGGGAGGCGCGTGTACGGGCGCGCTCGGTGGTGGTCGCTCCCCATGTGCCGACCGATGCCTGGTCGGCCCTCGTGGGGGTTCACTGATGCCTCCTCGCCAACAGCCCCGTATCGCGGACACCCCCGCCGCCCTCTACCGATCGACCGCCTGCCGCATCGGCACCCATCCCGCCTGCGCGGAGTCCTCCCCGACCTCGGAGCCGGCCGACCTGCCGGTGATCTACGAAGCGTGCAACTGCCCGTGCCACATGGCACGTGACCAGTCCGCGCCTGCGGAGGTGGCACGGTGAGCGAACGGGTCCCCGGTGGCGCTCTCATCTCCAACATCGAGGTCACCTCGACCACTGTGCAGCGCGGCGACATCATCCAACTCGGCGGCTGTGCCTGCCGGGTGGGAGACCTCTTCCAACTCCCTCATGGCGCCAAACAACTCGTCTTCGAGTCGGGCGAGTCGCTGACCATACACAGGCGCACCCGGCTCGTCGTCGCGCGAACGCTGAGAAGGCGGTGACCGAAGTCGTGCCGTCTCGCCACCACGACATCGCCGAGGACCTCCGGCGCCAGATCATGACCGGTCGGATCCAGCCTGGCGAGCGTCTTCCGTCCGAAGCCGGCCTGGCCGACCGGTACAAGGTCAGCACGGTGACTCTGCGGAACGCCCTCGCGGTGCTCCAAGGGGAAGGTCTCGTCGAGAAGATCCACGGCAAGGGCAACTTCGTCCGCCGCCCCGTGCGCAAGATCATGTACGTCGGCGGTTGGGGCACGCTGGACCCCTGGACCGCCGCTGATGCGCCCCTACGCGTCACCATTCGCAGCACGACGGTGCAGGCTCACGGGCATCTGACGACCTTGCTGAAGGTGCCCACGGGCAGCCCCCTTGCCGAGTTCACCTGCGTCAGCCTCGAAGGAGACGCACCGCACGGGCTCGCCCGCATCTACATCCCGCGTGACCTGGTCCCGGCCGGGGCGCTCGATGACGAGTCCACGTGCCGGGAGGCGGTCACGCGATTCGCCGTACTTGGCCCGTCGCCGGCCGCCGTCAGGGAGACGGTGTGCGCCCGGCAGCCGACGCCGGGCGAAGCCTCGGCCCTCCGCATCGGCTCCGCCCCGCCCGTCCTCGCGATCACACGCGTCGCGACCGACCCCACCGGTCGAGTCGTCGAAGCCGCACTACTGGCGTTCCCAGGGGATCGCGTCGACGCGGTCTTCACCACCCACCACATGACCGATGAGAGGCAGACGCAAGGATGACGGCACGGAACGAACTGCGGCTTCTCCCGTGGTCGGGGCCGGAGGGTAAGCCCTGCTACCTGAGCACCGATGACCGGAACGGCTCCATGTCCCGCCTGGCGGACAACATCGAGGCAGTCCAACTCGGCACGGCGGCCGACCTGCTGGAACGAGCCTCCGAAGCGCTCGACGACCAGGACACGAACCCGGAGGATATGCGGCACCTGGCGAAGGAACTGACTGGCGTTCTGCGAGACGTTCTTCGCGTCGCGACCAGCCGCGGCCACCTCCTGGCGGTGAGCGAACCGCAGGGCGAGTGAAAAGGATCGGGCGAAAAGGCGTGTGACGATAGCGGCCGTCCTGGTGGGGAGGGGAGCCTGAGCACCAACCGGGGCTCTCCTCCCCGTCGCGTTACGTTGCCCCAGCGATACGGCGCACATCGATGTGGAGAAGAATCTCTCTGCGCCGTCTGAGCCTCAGCCGAAGACAGCCAGCCACAGCGGCGGGTGCGCGGACCGACCACGCGCGCGTGTGCCTCGCTGCACCCCCGTCGGCCTCAGCCACGCGGCCATGCTGCTTCTGTGACTGAGTCAGCAGGCTCGGATGTGCCCGCTGGCCGGCCTTGTTGACCGCGGCTGACCCTGCATCTGGCACGACCGTGGCACGTGATCGTTGCCCCTTGCTTACGGCTGCTGTCTCGCGCTTGGGCGAATCCGCCGGAGGCGGCGATGTCAGTGGTACCTGAGACCATGGCCTTCAGGTGACAGGACAACCTTCACCGACCGCCTGGCTAGGAGATCAGTTGGGGCGTATCGCACTGACCGAGTCTTTTGTCACTGGGAGCTACCCGCGCCTTGATCCTCACGCGCGCCAGAGTGTGATGGCCTTCTGTCATGCCTTTATGGAAGGCGGCGCCGCTGCTGCAACGCTCCAATCCCCGCAGTGGGCGGCGAAGCGGTTGCGCGGGGACCGCGGGCGTGAACAGCCCATGTTCACTGTTCGGCTAAACCACGTGTTGCGGGCACATCTGCTGGAACCTGCTCGAACTGGCGATCCCCACGTACTTGTGGACGTGCACGAAAGGACGCCGGTGATCGACTGGGTGGATCGCTACGTCCGCGACACAGCTCGGAGCCCTGCTCTCGATCTGCTGAGCACTGGCGAAGGGTCGGATCAGACGAGTGAAACTGTGGGCATCTCCCTGGTCAATGATCGGCTTAGGCTTGTCTCCCTCCACGTAGATGGTTCGGTGCGGCTCCCCTCCGGACCTGATGTCGCCCACGACCTGCTGAACATTGGCACCTCGGCGATGCCGAGCTTGACCGTCCTCGCTCGGCAACTAGAGGACCTGATCAACGACCCACGGGTGCGAGAAGCCGAGCTCCAGCGGTTCTTCGAGCGACATCCTGAGTTTCTACTCAATGATTCCTACGAGCAAGCCGTCCCTCAGCTCGTCCTACCGCTCAGCGACGGCAGATCGCTTCGGCCGGACTTCGCGCTCACCCCGTCCAACCCTGCCGACTTGTGCGACCTGTTGGACTTGAAGCTTCCTCAACACCAGCTCTTGGCCGGCATCGACAGCCGTATCCACCTGTCCGCCAAGGTCATGGACGCGGTTGGTCAGATGCGTACGTACCAGAATTACTTTAACGACGAAGGGCGGCGGAAGACCGTGCACCAGATGTACGGCCTCCGTTTCTTCAGGCCGCGCATGATCGTCGTTATCGGGCAACGCAAAGCGGTCGATCCGATCAAACTGCGAGAAGCAGAGTCCGACGTCCCGGGCCTTACCCTCGTCGCTTACGACGACATCCTCGAACGTGTCAGAAGCCGCATTCGCCGTAAGTCTCCGCCCGCATGACGCAGGCTACTGCGGGCGCTATAGCGGCGCCAGGCTGTCCAACCTGGCTACCAGAGAACCTCAGCTTGGGAAGCTAAGGGCGTTTACGGGAGTTCGCCGAACCGGCCTGTGGCGATGCCGTGTCGGAGCCTGAGTCTCCGCCGGCCTGCTCCCCGCTGTTCCCCGTGGTTCCCCGCCCGATCTGGCACGGGTCCGGCACGGCTGCGTCGCCAAGCAGTGCGGCAAGTTCCCTCAGGTCGTTCGTGACCATGACTTGAGCGAGGCGTCCGGCAATGGCCACGACCTCTGGCCAGGCAGATGCCCGGAGATACTCCGCGTCGGTGTCGTGGGGCGCCTCGGCCGCCGCGGCGTTGAGCGCGGCACCGAGTTCTCTCATCAGGCCGACCTCTTCGTCACTTCGTAGGCTGATGCCGAGGTACCGCTCTGGCTCGTCGGCGTCGCAGAAGTCGTCGAAGAGTGTGTGAAAGACATGGGCCAGGCCTTCGAACGCCGACGGGTCGAGCCACACATCCCGCTGCCACGGTGGATTGGCCAGAGCCAGCACAACAGGTACGACGTGGACTCGGTGGTTCGCTATGACTCGGGTGGCATCGCTCACGAGTCCGAGCATAGCGACCGCAGGTGACGGAGGCGTCGGCGCTTTCGGAGCACCGCATTCGGAGTTCGATCCGGGTCCGCTTCGGCTGCGGTCGGCAACTGGTGGGACGACCGGACAGAGTCGCTGGTGTACGCCCTCGTCCGGCGTCGTTGATGTCAGCAGTGGATGTCAGAGCTTTCTGATCCGTAGCTCTGTAGGGGGCGGGCATGGTGGCTTGGGGGTTGCTGTACCTCGTTGCTGTACTGCACGATCGTGGCCGGGGGTGAAGGCGTGGAGCGGGACCGGCTCAAACAACTGCTGGGCGGTGACGACGAAGCGTCGGTGGCTGCCCTGGCTGCTCTCTGTGCCGGCGGATCTCACGTTGTGTGGGACGGCACAACGTCCGCCGCGTCACTCGCCAGGATCTACGGCCGCAGACTCAGGCTCACCCTTCGGAAGGGCATTGAAACGACGGGGCTGGAGCAGGCTGTGCAACGGCTCAGTTGCTATGCCGGACCGGTCCGGCTGGGCCAGATCAGAGCTGCCGATGGGTCTTGGACGTTCGTGCTGTTCTTTGATCAGGACGGCAGCGCTCTGGTGTCATGCACTGGCGTACGGCGAACGCCAACCGAGCTCTGACATCCTCACGGGCCGACGCCTGCCGAAGCTCGGACCTCCACCACGCTTTCCAACTGTGGTGGTGCGGTGTTGGGGCGTGTGCGGGGGCGTTCACCCGGGTTCATGGGCGGCTGGTTCGCGCGGCGAGCCTGGCCGATGGTCCGCTCTGAACGGCCTTGAACGGGGGTGAATGAGACGGAAACTGAGACGGCGGTGCGGGAGAGGCTGTCTCACTCTTCCCCAGGTGGGATGAGGCGATCGGCGCTCTCGGCGTCGTCCACGTGTCCGTGGGCGTCGACGGTGATCGGGGTTGCTCGTCCCTTGGCTGTGACCAGCCATGCAAGCACCTGCTCGGTCAGCGGCCCGCTGTCGGGTCCCTCGTCCTTCCAATACGCGCGCCATCCACCTCCTGGGATGGCTGCAACGACCTGGTCGGCCTGCTCAAGGTGGGAGAAGTCCGGGTAATCCGTCACTGGGCGGCGGGTACCCCGCTTGGGATCGACGACAAGTGCAGTGCCTGTCGTCTCGTCCCAGGCATCGACATGCACTGTTCGGCCGGTCATCGTCTCCGTGCCGGTGAAGATCGCGAGCCAGCCTGTCCCGTTGAAGTAACGCATGCGGTCATCGTCCATGACCGTGGCCGGCCCCGACGCGGGACTGACCAACTTCGTCGCTCTGACGGGACCTCAGCTTGGGAAGCTGCGGGCATTTGGGACCGAATCAGGGGCTGACCTGCGCGAACAACCGAGGTGCAGCCTCGTCGGAGTCGGCTGCCTTCACCGTGGTTCCCCGCTGTTCCCCGCCCGATCTGGTGCGGTTGTGGTGCAACGGGGAGCAGCGATGATGGCGTGCGACGGTAAATGGTGACCTGCTGGGCAGCAGGTCACAGCACCGCTGCAAGCTCTTCGACAACTTGTGTGTCGATCTCTTCGGCCTTACCGTCGAGCAACTAATGGGAGGGCAGAGCTTTCAGCTACCCCAAGTCGCAGTGCAAAGGTGCCCAGGCCTAGCAGAGGAAGGCCGACGCGGGCACCCTCCGGCAGTGTTAGGCACAGGCAGCAGCTCCAGGAGGTTCTGACTCGGTGGCGCTAGCCCGGGACAACCAGAGTTCGACGGCCGCGAAAAGTTTTTCTGATCGCAATTTCTGATATTCAAGGCAAGACATCAAAGCTATCTCTAGCAATTCCGGGGATTGTAGCCCCCTTCTCCGGCCGTCTTCTTTCGTGAAGACCCTTTTGCAGTTCTCCTTAAGGAACTTTACTACGAAGTGCGCAATGTCGTGACCTCGGACAAAATTGCGGAAATCATCGGTGACTGATTTTCTTAGTTCCCCATAGCGCCGTGTAAGATTATCGACAGAAATTTCCCTCGCCTTCTCTTTCAGGGAAATGCGGAAGACTTCACGTATCACATCATCCGGACATGGGGTTGCCAGAGGGATGCGGTCTACCGCTTTCGGGGATATAGCTGCTCCTGTATCTGCCTCCCTAAGACATGCGCCGATCAAAAATGAGGCAGTCAGCGGATCTTTGATTGCCCGAAGAACCATAGGTGCAGATATCTCTGCAGGAGCGGCGAATACGACACGCAACAGCTTGTCAATTACGTGATCCGATAGAGTGTACGACTCTAGGGATGCATAGTCCGTAAAAAACAGTCCTGGAATTTCAGGTTTTTTGTCCAAGGCTATACTGGCGTAATCAGAATCAGCAATCATTAGCGCCGAAGTGCAATCTGGAGCCAGGTCATTCAAGATCTCCGCGAGACGGACCACTCTCCCCCGCTCCCCGGCGGTGTGTCCTCCATCAAGGACCTCACCGTCAGGCAGGTAGACCCTGTCACCTACCGCGTACACGCGAATGAGGTTTCCTCGGTGATCGATTTGTGAAAGGTACCAGTCAAAGAACGCTTTATCGTTACTCCCCTCGACAATTACGTCCCTGACCTCCGGCTCCAACTCGTATAGCGTCACGAGCTCGGCAGGTTGGCGTCGTTCCATGTCTTCGAAAGGTTCTGTCGTCGCCATCAGTGCCCCCTGGGATTCCGCCGATGCCTCTTACTTCTTTGGTACCATCCGCGCAAGCGAAGCGCGATGTCCTGTAATGACCTCGATGGAATGTGTAGCGACGACGAATTGAACGGCACTTCCCTCTGTACATGCGAGCAATGCATCCATCAGTTGGCGCTGCCATTTGACGTTTAGGCTAATTTCCGGTTCGTCAATCAGGAAAAGTTTCGTGTTTTCGCGAGCCAAAATTGTATTGAGTAGCAGCAGTAGGATTTGACGCTCGCCGGAGGACAACTGTTCGGGGGAAAGTCGATTATTGCCAGCGGACCGGACTTGAATTCCCCTGAACGTTTGGTATGTAACCTTCTTGCCGCTGTTACCAAAGAATCGATTCATTTCGTTGGTGAATGTCTGCACCAGTGCGAAGACACCATTCAGGGCATCCAGGCGAGCTGATTGGGAGCTCAGGAAGGGATCAAGAACCGCTTCGGCAACACCGAGCTCGCTGTCAGGAACGGCACGAACAGCGTCAATGAATTGATCTTTGTTGATCCTTGGCAGAAGCCCGTAGCGACTGTATACCTGCGTCCTTTCGGCTACTTCTTCAATTTTTCCAATCAGCTCATCCTTTGTGACCTCCTTGCGAGACGCTTCGGTATTCGCTACTCGGCCAAGAATGCCGAGATAGACGCTGTTGGAACTTCGCGATCCTTGCTGACCGCCTTTAATCACTTGATCTTTCACGAGTGCGTCAACACGCTCAATGGCCTGGGTGAGCTCGGCGGCTACTCCTTTCGCTGATTCGGCTGACGGGTCGTCGTCATCCTCAACAATGACCCACTCTTCCTCCCGTGTGCTTGAATCGATCGCGTCACCGTAGATTTGTCGATCATCCGCGAGCATGTATGGTACGGCTCCGAGCTCTTTCAGGTATGCGGCGAATTTATCGCTGCCATCCTTGTATTCTTCTACGGGGCGTTGCATTCGCGCTCGGATCAGTCGAAGTCGTAGCTCCCGTTCGTTCGATTCCGCGTTCTCCCCCAAGAGTGAGTCAGGCACCGCCGTTACGCCCGCTGCCGTTACCATATAGGCTTGCCGAACCTCCGTCTCGCCGTCAACGGTGATGGAAAAGGAACCGGTCAAACCATCATTCTTAGTCACCTTGATAGTGTCACCCATGGAGAGGCGAATCACTAGCGACCGAAATGGTGTCTTCGCAATTCGCTCGCGGTGCCCTTTAGAGGTATCTGCGGATAGTGTGTCCCATAGCAGCTTGAGTATTGTTGTCTTTCCGCTGCCGTTATTTCCGTAGAGCAGTGTGAGTCGTCGGCCCCGTGAGTCCGGTTCGTTGACGCCAAAAAAGTCTAGATGGTAGCTATACGCGCCAAACAAATCTTCGATCTCGACCCATGAGATGAGGGCGGCGTTCGTGACCTGCATGAGACCCCCGTAGGTGATGCGGCTGGGTGTCTGCAAGATACAGCTCACGACTCGCCTACGGGCGCGTTTCCCGAGTTGGGAAGCTACCGATTGCTTCCCAAGCTGACTCGCTCTCTGGCCCTTCCTAGCTGACTTCGGATCTCAGCTGTGTTAACGCCATCCAAGCAACACGTGCGGAGACAGGCGCGGTCGGTGGAGCGGCTTTGGGGTGGCGCTGCTTTGGCGCGAGTGATCATGGCCCTGTAAGCTTCCGGCGCGTCGGGCAGTCTGTGGACCTGCCCGGTAAAGTACGACGTTGGGGCCATGATCTTCGAGGCTCGCGCCAAAGTGGCTCCGTAAAGCCGTGGAGCCGACCGCCCCAGCCACGACGTACCCGCTTCTCTGGCATCAGGCGGCTCCATGCTCTGAGCGCGGCACGGGCGCCGGCCGGGCTGGAGCGGGGCGGAGACAGGAGCGGCGGCCCGGCCGGGGGCCGTGCCGCGCGCGGGGAGCGGAGCGAGCCGCCTTGATGATGGAGAGAAGGTTTTATCCCGCTGGGATGAGGCGCTTGCCGTCGTGGCTGCGGACATGGGGGCCGTTGCCGTCCAGGGCATCGAGGAGTCTGACGGCGTAGACCTCGGACATCCGGTCGCTGACTTCGTCGGGGGTGAGCCAGGAGACGGCGGTGGATTCGTTGGAGGTGCGTTCGGTGCCGCCGGAGGGCCTGCATCGGAAGACCAGGGCGACGATGCCTCGGGTGGTGTTCTTGTAGACCCCGGTGAGTTCGTCGATCTCGACGTGGATGCCGGTCTCCTCCAGGACCTCGCGGGCGACGCCGGCTTCGGGGGTCTCGTTGAGTTCGAGGATGCCGCCGGGGAGTTCCCAGGTGCCGTTGTCGGCTCGGCGGATCGCCAGGAGGCGGCCGTCCTCGCGCACCACTGCTCCGGCTACGGATACGGAGTGCAGGGGGGAGGGTGTCGCTTCCTGTGGTTGACTCATGTAGAGGAGCATAGGAGGCAGAGAAGGACTATGGGAACTGCGGCGGGAGGGGTCGGTTCCGGGCCTCGATACGTGCAGATCGCGGACGAGATCGTGCAGCAGATCCGGGCGGGTGTTCTCAAGCCTGGTGACATGGTGCCGAGTGAGTCTGAGCTGGTGGACCGCTATGGCGTGTCCGGCGGGACGATCCGTAAGGCCATGGTCGAGGTGCGGGCGAGTGGGCTGGTCGAGACCCGGCACGGTAAGGGTTCGATCGTGAAGAACCGGCCTCCGGTGCGGCACCGCTCCTCCGATCGCTTCCGGCGCTCGCTGCGGCAGGGAGGGCAGGCGGCCTACCTCGCGGAGTCCGCGCAGTCCGGGGCCACGGCCAAGGTCAGCGTCCTCTACATCGGGCCCATCGAGGCGCCCGAGGATGCCGCCGAGCGGCTGGGCGTCCCCGCCGGTACGCAGGTGCTGGCCCGTCGGCGCCTGTACTTCCGTAACGGCACGCCGGTCGAGACCGCCACGTCGTACCTGCCCTGGGACGTCGTGAAGGACATCCCCGAGCTGTTCGCTGAGAACCCCGGCGGCGGTGGCATTTACGCCCGACTGGAAGACCACGGGCATGAGTTCGCGGAGTTCGTCGAGACGCTGCAAGCGCGGCCGGCCTCCAAGGCGGAAGCCACGGAGTTGGCGCTGAGCCCTGGTGCTCCGGTGGTTCATCTGATCCGTGAGGCTCGTACGGTCGCGGGCCTTGTGGTCGAGGTGTGCGACACCCTCATGGCCGCTGACCAGTTCGTTTTCGAGTATCGGATCCCTGCGGACGACTGACGCTGGCTCAACTTCTCACAGCCCGTCGCGAGTTCTTCTTCGTGGCGGGTTGACTCATGTACAGGAGTGATGCACTCTTCTTCATGTCACTCATGTACATGAGTGGCGAAGTTCAGCATCTATAGAGGAGTGATCTCTGTGCGTCAGATTCCCGTCGACACCTCCGGCGCGGTTGTCATGGTCGCCAAGTCCCCGCAGGTCAAGGTGCGTGACCGTCGTACCGGTGAGATCGCCACCGACACCGAGACCGGGGCGAAGCTGATGACGGTGGACGTGATGTTCGCGGCGAACGAGCAGGTGGAGATCCTGTCCATCACCGTTCCGGAGCCGGGTATCTCCGGTGAGCTGGCCATGGGCACGCCGGTCGCACTCACGGGGCTGATCGCCCGGCCGTGGGAGAACGACTTCAACGGCCAGAGGCGGCACGGCATCGCGTTCCGCGCGGTCGCGGTGACCTCGCTCGCCGGCGCCGCCGCAGGGCCCAAGGCAGCCTGATCATGACCGGGTTCACGGTCGCTCTGGTGCTGGTCGTCGCTGCCGTGGGTCTCCTGCGGTGGCGGCGCCCCGCCTGGTACTGGTTGACCTTCGGGGTCACGCTGGCCGTGGTGCGGGTCCTGGTCCGGTACGGCTCGGTCATGGACGCGTGCGGGTTGACCGTCCCGCCCGCCCGGTGGCGGCTCGCTCTGGCCCGTGCCACCAACCGGCCGATACCGGAGCCGCGTCCGCCACGCATCCTGCGGTTACGGCCGACTCGTACAGGCCTGGTCCTGCGGCTCAAGCTCCGTCCTGGGCAGGACGCCTTCGATATCGCAGCCGCTTCGGACCGGCTTCGGCACTCGTTCTCGATGTACGGCGTCACCTCGCGGGAACTGCATTCCGGCGTCGTCGAAGTGCGGATGACCGGCTATGACGTGCTCAAGCGGGTGCAGATGCCGGCCGAGACCGACCCGCGGCCGATGCGGGTGCCGGTCGCCCTGCGGCAGGACGGCTCGGTGCACTACCGCGACTACCGGGCGATACCCCATGCCCTCACCCTCGGCGCCACGGAGTCCGGCAAGTCCGTCTACCAACGCAACCTGGTCGCCGGGCTCGCCCCGATGGACGTCGCCCTCGTCGGCATCGACTGCAAGCAGGGGGTCGAACTGTTCCCGCTGGCCCGCCGGTTCTCCGCGCTGGCCGACGACCCCGACACCGCCGCCGAAGTGCTCGATGCGCTCGTGGCACGGATGGAGCGCGTCTATCAGGTCATCCGGTCCCAGCAGCGGATCACCTCCGACGTGCCGGATGCGGAGATCGCCGCCGACATCTGGGACCTGCCCGACGACCTGCGCCCGGTTCCGGTCGTGGTCCTGGTCGATGAGGTCGCCGAACTCGCCCTGTACGCAAGCAAGGAGGAGGAGAAGCGCCGGGATCGCATCGTCACCGCGCTGGTCCGCCTCGCCCAGCTCGGCCGCGCGGCCGGCATCTACCTCGAAATCTGCGGGCAGCGCTTCGGCTCCGAACTCGGCAAGGGCATCACCATGCTCCGCGCTCAGCTCACCGGCCGTACCGCCCACCGTGTCAACGACGAATCCTCCGCCAACATGGCCTTCGGCGATATCTCCCCGGACGCCGTCCTCGCCGCCATCCAGATCCCAGCCGAGCTGCGCGGCCTTGCCATCGCGGGCGACTCCTCCGGCGGATGGCACCGCATCCGCGCCCCGCACACCTCGCTTCGCCAGGCCGTGAACATCTGCAACCGGCACGCCGACCGGACCCCGGACCTGCCCGAGCTGGCCCCGTTCCGGCCCGCCCTCCCCGGCCCCGACACCGAGTCCGTGCCGCTGGTCAAGGCGTCCTCGGCTACCGCCTGATCTCTCACCGCTCCTCACGGTCGGCGTGACCGTCTTCACGCCGCGTCCCTACCCCGCCATGCCCAAATGAAGGGAGACCCGCCATGTGCCCGGACTGCGAGGACTTCGCCCGGACCGTGCTCCTGCTCGGCCAACTCGCCCTCTACGCCGACATGGCCGGCGCCGACCTCGACTTCGTGGAAACCGTCAGCCCGTCCCTCGCCGTCTCGCTGCCTGAGCCGCCGCCCGGCATGTTCCCGGACGACTACGACCCCGACGGCGGCCCCGCCTACCCGGGCGACCTCTGATGGGTGCCCGTCACGGTCTCCGGGTCGACGCGGTCCTGATTCAGGCCGTGATCGCCGGTGCCCTGTCCTTCGCCCACCTGCACGACCTGGCCGCCGCTGCCGGCCAGAACGGCTGGAAGGCCTGGGCCTACCCGGTCAGCGTCGACCTGCTCCTGGTCGCCGCCTGGCGTCGGCTGCGCAGTGAGGGGCCGTCCCGGCTGGCCTGGTGCTGGTTCGTCGTCGCGCTGTTCGCCTCGCTCGGCGCCAACGTTGCCACCGCCGGATTCCTCGACCTCACCGACCCGCCCGCCCTGCTCCGCCTCGGCATCGCCGGATGGCCCGCGCTCGCCTTCCTCGGCGGCACGCTCCTCGCTCACTCGTCGCCTGCCGAGCCGGAGACGGAGCCGATTCCGCTGGCCCCCGTCCCGGACACGCCGGACGCTGAGCAGCCCGCACCGGAAGCCGTGCCCGCGCCCGACGCGACCCCCGTGCCCGAAGTCACGGCTGCCGCGACACCGGTGCCCCCGGTCCCCGCCGCCCTCGTCGACCACGCCCGCAAGGTCGCCGACGAGTACCGCACCCGCACCGGATCCCCGATCGACCCCGACACCCTCCGCTCCCGCCTCGGCGTCCCGCCCCACCTCGCCGACGCCATCGCCGCCCACCTCACCTGACCCGCGAGAGACACCGGAAGGAAGACCACAGATGACCCGCGACCCCGCTGCCCTGACCGCTGCCGACTACCTCGACGGCGCCCGCGAGATGACCGCAGCCGATCGGCCCTACCTCGCCCACCTGCTCGCCGAGGAGGCCGCCAAGCGCACCCCCGACCCGGCCACCGCAGCCGGTATCCGCGCGACCTTTCCCGACCCGACGACCGCCCGAGAGGAGAGCGACTGACATGCCCGCCCGCGACAACTTCCACTCCCTGATGCGGATCGGCCCCGTGCAGATAGGCACCCACCGAGACCGCAACGGCCGGACCGTGCACGCCGCCGTCTGCACCGCCGACCGCTGCGGCTGGTCCGCCGACTACTCCAGCCAGACCGCCGCCCAGCTCGCCGCCCGTACGCATCGCTGCCGCGTCGCCTAGGAGACCACCGTCCATGCAAGTTCCGCTCTGGTTCGCCCTGTTGGCCGTCGGCTACCTCGGCGTCAAGCTCATCCGCCCGCCCTGGTGGCTGATCTGCGTGCTCCTCCTCGGCGGCTACCTCCTCGCCGACAGCGTCTTCGCCCCGCTCATCAACACCGCCGTCAAGTAACCCGCCGCGAAAGGAGAACCGCCCATGTTCCGGCCCAAGCTCCCGACCATGCCCCAGCCCACCGGCCTGACCACCCCGCCCGCCGTCGTCCACCCGACCACGATCACCCCGGGAACCCCGACCGCCCCGGTCCCGTCGGCACCAGTCGCCGTTCCCGCGCCGCCGTCCCGCCCGGTTGTCCAGCTCACCCCCGGCACCGCCCTCGCCCTCGTCGGCGGCGGCACGGCCGTCGTCCTGGTCCTCGGCGCCGTCCTCGTCTCGCTGCTCCTGGCGGTCGCCATCACCGGCGCCTCGGTCGCCGTCTGCGCGGTCGTCCTGCGCTCCCTGCTCGCCTCCGACGCCAAGCGCCGCTGACCGGCCCCCGGGCGGCCTCGATACCGCCAAGCATCCGCCGCCCGGGAGCCGTCCCCGCCGATCGATCTCGCAATCGGAAGGAACCACCAGCATGGCCCACCGGGCCTCACCCGCGACACAAAAGACGCACCCGCTCACCCCGCCGCCGCTCGACCCGACCACCCTCCGGGACGTCCTCCGGGTCGCCTCGGCCTCCGACTACTCCCGCTGGGAAGACCAGATCCGCCGTACCGGCGGCTGCTCCGACCCGATCCACCTCACCGGCTGGACCCTCCACAAGGACAAGACCACCGGTGAGACCCTGCACCACTACTCCACCGCCGTCGAACCGGGCGGACGCCTCCGCCTCGCCTGCGGCAACCGCCGCGCCTCCCGCTGCCCCTCCTGCGCCTGGACCTACGCGGGCGACACCTACCACCTGATCCGCGCCGGCCTCGCCGGAGACGACCGCCGCGACATTCCCGCCGCCGTCCGCGACCACCCCCGTGTCTTCACCACCCTCACCGCGCCCTCCTTCGGCCCGGTCCACAACCGCCCCGACCACGGCGGCACCTGCCGCTGCGGCACACCGCACACCCCCGACGCCTCCGAGCTGGGCACCGCTCTTGACCCGAACACCTACGACTACGCGGGCGCCGTCCTCTTCAACAACCACGCCGGTCAGCTCTGGCAGCGCTTCACCACCCGCCTCCGCCGGGAACTCGCCGCCCGCGCCGGCCTGCCCCGCCGCGAACTCGCCGACCACCTCCGCGTCTCGTACGGCAAGGTCGCCGAATTCCAGAAGCGCGGCGCCCTCCACTTCCACGCCGTCATCCGCCTCGACGGCCCCGACGGACCTGGCACACCACCGCCCGCCTGGGCCACGGTCGGCCTCCTCACGGACGCGGCCCGCGCCGCCGCCGCGCACTCCTACACGTCTGTCTCCGTTCCCGCCTCCGCCGACCAACCCGCCCGCACCTTCCGATGGGGTCGGCAACTCGACGTCCGGCCGGTCAAGGCATTCGGCGACGGCTCCGACATCACCGAACAGGCTGTCGCCTCCTACGTGGCCAAGTACGCCACCAAAGCCGCCGAGAACACCGGCACTCTCGACCGCCGTATCGGCGAACTCGCCGAACTCGACCGCCACCACGTCCCCGACCACACCCGCCGACTCATCACCGCCTGCCGCGACCTGGACGCCCTCTACCCGGACCGACGTCTCTGGGCCTGGGCTCACATGCTCGGCTTCCGCGGCCACTTCTCGTCCAAGTCGCGCACCTACTCCACCACCCTCGGCGCCCTCCGCCAGGAACGCGCCGACTACCGCGCCGCCCAAGAGGCCTCCGCCCTCGGCCTCGACGACCGCGAGCCGGACACCGTCCTCGTCCTGACCGACTGGCAATACGCCGGCCACGGCCACACCCCGGGCGAAGCCGCCCTCGCCGCCACCATCGCCCGCGACCTCCAGACCAACCGCGAGACCGCCCGCGACGCCTTGAACGGCCTCGCCATCGACGACAGGGAGTGGTGACCGTGGACCGACTCCTCACCGTGGACCAGGTCGCCGAACGCCTCGGCACCGGTCTCCGCTTCCCTCGTCGTCTCATTGAGGAACGCCGCATCACCTTCGTCAAGGTCGGCCGACACGTCCGCATCCCTGAGAGCGCGGTCGACGAGTACGTCAGCAGTCACACGGTGGAGCCGATCGTCCTGCGGCCCTCCTCGGCGTACCGGAGGGCTGCCTGATGGCGGGCAAGCGCAAGTCCCGCCGGAGCTTCGGCCGCGTCCGCAAGCTGCCCTCGGGCCGCTTCCAGGCTCGCTACCCGGGCCCTGACGGCGTACTGCGGGCCGCTGATCGGACGTTCGCCACCTCGACCGACGCTGATCGCTGGCTGGCCCGGAAACGCATAGAGATCGAAGAGGGACGCTGGCTCGACCCGGCAGAGGGACAGACGACCGTGCGCGATTGGTCGGCCCGCTGGCTCACTGCCGTCTCCCCGCAGCTCAAGCACAAGACTCAGGCGTCGTACCGGTCCCTGATCAACTCGCTGATCGTTCCCGCGCTCGGTGATCGTGAGCTGTCCAGCCTTCGGCCGATCACGATCGCCGAGTGGGTGGGCGCCATGAAGACCCGGGGACTCAGCGCGTCGCGGATCCGGCAGGCGTACCGGGTGCTGTCGCAGATCATGCGGGCGGCCGTCGACAACGACATGATCGCGCAGACACCGTGCAGGGGAGTGAGGCTGCCTCGGATGCCCCAGACCGAGCCTCACATCCTCACCCCGCTCGAAGCCTCGCGGATCGTGCGGAGCGCGGCGAAGCCGCATGACCTGCTGATCGCCCTGCTCGCGTACGGGGGTCTGCGGATCGGTGAGGCGTTCGCACTGCGGCGGGCGGACATCGACGTCTCCGGCGGCCTGGTCCACGTTGACGAGAACCTGGCCGAAGCGAACGGCGCCCTCGTCTTCGACACCCCCAAGTCCCATCAGAAGCGGATCCTGCGGGTCGGTCCCTCGCTGGCGAAGCGGCTTGGCCGCCACCTGGAGACGCTGAAGGGTGGGGAAGACGCCCTCCTTTTCGTGACGCCCGGTGGCAAGCCGCTGCGCTACAACCAGTGGCGCAAGGCGTACTTCGACCCCGCCGTGGCTGCGGCCGGCCTGACCGACGTCACCCCGCACGATCTCCGTGCCTCGCACGGCACATGGGTCGCCGACCGGTACGGCGTCATGACCGCCGCCCACCGCCTCGGGCACTCGAACGCGAGTGTCACCACCCGGCACTATGCCCGCCCGGTCGCCGGCCGCGACGACCAGGTGGCGGAAGCGGCGGACTCCTGGCTCAGTGGCGGTGATGACGCGAACGCCGTCGACTGAGCCACTACCGAGAGCGAGCCCCTGGCCTTCTGAGCGGCCAGGGGCTCGGTCTGCTCATACCTGGTCGGGCTTGCACGCGAGTCGGACGAAATCCGCTACAGAAGGTGACTTGTTACCGTCTGTTGAGCCTGGCGGCCCGTCGCTACTCTGCGTGGTCATGGGCAAAGTGGTGCGTCTGTACTGGGGATACATGGTGGCTGCGGCTCTGATAGTTGGGTGGAGCCAGCAGTGGGCGTTGCCGGTCATCGTGACTCTGTCGATCGCTGTATCGGCCTACTCCGCCTTTCAAGTGCCGGTCTGGTGCGGGGCGGTCAACCGAGACGGGCGAACATACTGCCGGGAGAACGCGTACGGGGTCCTGATGGGGTGCAGGAGGCGTCAGCATCGGTGGCAGAAGATCAAGATGATCGTCATGCGTAGCAAGGCTGGCGACTTCAGCCGCGCCGTGTTCCCCACGGCCAAGGAGAAGTTCAACGCCTTCCTGGCGGTCGTGGGGCTGCTGTCGGCTGTCGCGGCGGTGATCGTCCCCGTGCTGACCGGCGGCTGAGGCTCCTCGCCAGGGCTGGGGTGGTCGGCCCCCGCTCAGCGGGCACGGTCACGGGGCGAGGGGCACGCAGCGGGCACGACGACGATGACAATGGCTCCGCCGGGGTGCCGGTACCTGTCTGACCTGCGGCGGAGACCCAAGAGCCCCAGCCCGCCGAAAGGTCTTGAAAACCGTCGTGGCGCGAGTCACCGTGGGTTCAAATCCCACACCCACCGCATGACGCGAACGGCCCCTGACCAGGTATGACGGTCGGGGGCCGTTGGTGTGTGCGGGTGGGGAGGGAGGCGGCGTCGCTTGTCGGTGGGGTGGGATGAGGCGGCGTCGTGTGGGGCTTTGGGGCCACCTCTGTTCGGTGGGCGGTGCGGGTGCAGGTCGGCGGAACGGGAAAGGTACCGGGCATGCCTTCAGCCGACTGGTACCTGACCGATGATGCCGACGACTTCCTCGACCGGGCCGGTGACTTCCTGCGGTCCCGTCCCGGACCGCATGTCATGCAGTCGACGTGGGCCGAGCGGGTGCGGGCGCGCGGGGTGGCGGCGTTCGGTGCCGACGCCTGTCTCTTCGGTGTCCTGGAGGAGGCCGGTGAGGTCCGCGCCACCTTCTACCGCCTGGTGCCTCGCGGGTTCGGCCTCTCCCCCCTCACCTCCGAGCAGGCCGACCTCCTCGCCGCACGGCTGGCCGCCCTCGGCCACCGTGTCCCCTCCGTGAGCGCGGACCACGCCACGGCCACCGCGTTCGCCGAAGCCTGGCAGCGGCGCACCGGCGCGACGCCGAGGCTCCGGGACACGCGGCTGTCCCTGTACCGCCTCGGCACGCTCACACCGCCGGACCCGCCGCCGGTCGGGCGGGGCCGTGTCCTGGGCGAGCAGGACCTGGAGCAGGCCGTGTTCTGGTGCGCCGAGTTCGCCCGGGCTGTCGGGGAGGACGTCGTCATCGACGCCGGCACCTGGTCCGGCACGCGCTTCGCCGACAAGACCTACACGCTCTGGGAGACGCCGGACGGCACTCCCGTCTCCGTCGCGGGCATGAACCCGCTGATCGGCGGCCAGATCCAGGTGGACGTCGTCTACACCCCCGCCCACCTGCGCGGCCGCGGGTACGCGGCGGCCGTGACGGCGGAGGTGAGCCGGGCCGCGCTGGCCGCGGGGGCGCAGGACGTCGTCCTGTTCGCGGACCTGTCCAATCCCACCAGCAACGCTCTGTACCAGCGTCTCGGATACGTCCGGCTCAGCGAATGGTCCGTGTACGACTTCTCGGCGTCCGTGCGTTGAGGAGGCCGCCCAGGAAGCGGCGTTCGACGGGGGGTTCGGTTTCGGGGCCTCTCAAGGCCGGTGGCCGGTCATGCGGGCCGCTGATGCGATGGTCGCGCGGGCCTCGTGTTCCGTCAGGCCGGTGTGCACCGCCGCATCGATGAGCGGGGCTCGCAGGGCTCGGCCGATGCCGTTCTCATAGGCGCGGCAGGCGGCCCAGAAGAGGCGGGTGTTGCGCTGGCCCTCGTGGGCGGAGAGGACGAACTGGACCAGACCCTGGCCGCGGTTGCCCACCGAGGGGTGGGTCGCGGGGTGGGGTGCGCGCGGGGGCGGGAGCAGGAGGCGGAGGAGGGACGGCGGGCAGGGGGCGGGGACCAGGTGTTCGGCACCGGGGGCGACGGCGTAGACGCCGTGGTCGGTCCGGGAGCCGGGGCCGACCAGGTAGCCGCCGGCGCCGCGGATGTCGATGCCGGGGGCGAGCCGGCCGGCCGAGTTGGGGATCACGACGTCCGGCGGTGCGGTCAGCCAGAGGTGGCGGCCGCCGCTCGGGGTCACGACGACGACCGTCGGCGGAATGGTGAACAGGTGCCGCAGAGCCAGCTCGCGCAGGGCGGACGTGGCGTCCGTACCGGCCTTCACGTCGAGGTCGACGCCGATGAGGCGGTGCGGGGGCAGCCCGCAGGCGATGCCGTAGCCGGTCGCCCAGGGCGCCGCGGCGAACAGTTCGCGGATGCGGGCCGGGTCGGTGGTGGCGTCGTACACGCCGTGGCCGGGGCGGCCGCACTCGCCGTGGCAGGGCGGCAGCGCGGGTTCCGGTTCGTGGCGGTGCGGCGAGCGCAGGGCCGGAAGTTTGGTCCGGGACAGGGGGATGACGGCCAGGCCGCGCTCGGCGGCTGACAGGGCGTGTGCGAGGGCCAGCGTCGTGGCCTGCCGATCGGTGGTGGCCATGGCTCCATGTTCGTACGTGCGTTCGAAAAAGGGAAGAGGGGGCCGCTGTGACACGCCGGAGGAACCCCGATGCCGGGTGTCTGGGTGTGGAGCGGGAGCCGAACGTTTTTCCCTTAGGGGGCCTAGGGGGAGTGAAGGTTCTGAGTGGTGCGGAGTGAGGCTGAAATCTACTAAAGGTGGTGAAAGGGTTTATCGACTTGTCATCACGCTTGAGGGCGAATAACGGCTTCTGTGATGGTTCGCCGGGGATTCGGTGGGCAACTCTGGTCTCGCGACGTCGACGACAAACCCCGGGGCGGTCGGCCAACCACCCTGGAAAATGCACTACTTGACGAACGTCCGGCACAGCCGGGCGCTGAGAGGAAACAACATGGCAAGCATCCGTACCGCCCGCGTTCTCGCCGCCGTCTCCGCCCTCCCGCTCGCCGCCGCCCTCTTCGCCGGTGTCGCGGCTGCGGACAACGGTGCGTTGGCGGGCAACGGATCGAGCGCCAACGCCGGCTCGGCGGGCATCATCGGCAGCGGCGTCGGCCGCGACAACAACGGCAACTCCTCCACGACCCAGCAGAACGCGGTCGGGAACGGCGCGTCGAACCAGAGCAACACCGCTCAGGTCAACCGCTCCGCGTGGACCGCGATCCAGCAGGGCAACGACAACGTTGCCGTCCACTTCACCCGGCTGTGGTGAACCCCGTCTGACCTCGTCCGGGTGCTGGTGGGGAGTGGTCTGTGGGGAGGGGGTGCGTCCGCGCGGCGGTGCTTCGGCACCGCCGCGCGGGCGTTCACCGGCCCGGCGGCCGACCGCTCATGGATCTCTGCGGCGGGCCGACGGCACCGTCAGCCGCCCGGCTGTCTTTGCCTTCGCCCAGCCGCCTCTGCCGTCGTCCGGTCACCGTCTGCCCGTCGGTCCGGGGCGCCTCTGTCGTCGTCCGGCCGCCATGACTCCCGCCCCCTCGCGCCGCCTCCCGCCCCCTTTGTGCCGCCTCCGGCCCCCTTGCGCCGCCTCCGGCCCCCACCCGCCGCTTCACGCCCGCCGCTTCGTGCCCGCCGTCTCCCCGTTCGACCTCGTCGTGCTTGACAGCGCACCGTATCTGACGGACAGTCAGAAACCATGTATCTGGCTCCCACCGAACGCCAGCAACGGCTGCGTGCCGAACTCCGGGACTACTTCCGCAGTTTGATCCCGACTCCCGTTCCCGAGGACCCCGCCGAACGCCGTGAGCTGCTGCGTCGGATCGGCGCGGACGGGCTGCTCGGCCTCGGCTGGCCCGTCGAGTACGGCGGTCAAGGGCGGGGCGCGGACGAGCAGTTCGTGTTCTTCGACGAGGCGTACCGGGCCGGCGCCCCCGTCTCGATGGTCACCCTGAACACGGTCGGCCCGACCCTGATGAAGTACGGCAGCGCAGAGCAGAAGGCCCGTTTCCTGCCCGGCATCCTCCGTGGCGACCTCGTCTTCGCCATCGGCTACAGCGAGCCCTCCGCCGGCACCGACCTGGCCTCGCTGCGTACCCGGGCGGTACGGGACGGCGACGGCTGGCGGATCGACGGGCAGAAGATCTTCACCTCGGGCGCCCAGCACGCCGACTGGATCTGGCTGGCCTGCCGCACCGACCCGGACGCTCCCCGGCACCGCGGCATCTCCATCCTCCTGGTCCCCACGGACGCGCCCGGGTTCTCCTGGACGCCGATCGAGACGGTGGGCGGCCAGGTCACCACGGCCACGTACTACGACGGCGTCCGCGTCCCCGCCGGGAACCTGGTCGGCACCGAGCACGACGGCTGGTCGCTCATCACCAACCAGCTGAACCACGAGCGGGTCGCGCTAGCCGCGACCGGTATGCAGGCCGAGGACTTCTACGCGGCCGCGCTCTCCGCCGCCCGCACCCCCGATCCGGTGACCGGCCGGCGCCGTGTTGACGAGCCCTGGATTCGTTTTCGGCTGGCCGAAGCACATGCCAGGCTCGCGGCGAATCGCCTGCTCAGCTGGCGTCTGGTGGGGGGCGCGGGGGCGGGCCGGGTGGCCCCTGCGGAGGCCAGCGGAGTGAAGTTCGCGGGAACGGAATCGGCAGTCGCGACGTATCGCATGTGTCAGGAGATCGTCGGCGAGGCGGCATTGGTCCGGTCCGGTTCGCCGGGGGCGTTCGACGGCGGCGAGCTGGAGCGGCTCAACAGGGCGGCGCAGATCAACACGTTCGGGGGCGGGGTGAGCGAGGTGCAGCGGGAGATCGTCGCGACGATGCGGCTCGGGATGCGCAGGACGGGGAGGGGTGGGGACCGTGGCAGTGGCAGGGGGGAGTGACGAACCGGGGGCGCGACCCGAGGCGGACGATCTCGGCACGCGGCTCAAGGTGTACGAGGGGCAACCGGCGGCCCGCGCCGGCACCGGCAAGGACCCGGTCAACCTGCCCATGATCCGCCACTGGTGCGAGGCGATGGGCGACACCAACCCGGCGTACGAGGGGCCGGACGCGGTCGCCCCGCCCACCATGCTCCAGGCCTGGACCATGGGCGGTCTCTCCGGGCACACCGCCCGCACGGGCGCGTACGACGAGCTGCTCACCCTCCTCGACGAGGCGGGCTGCACCTCGGTCGTCGCCACCGACTGCGAGCAGGAGTACCTCAGGCCGCTGCGGCCGGGCGACGAGGTCGCCTTCGACACCGTGATCGAGTCGGTGTCCGGGCGCAAGACCACCAAGCTGGGCACGGGGTACTTCGTGACCACCCGCACGGACGTCCGGGTAGGCCCCGAACTCGTCGGCACCCACCGCTTCCGCGTCCTCAAGTACGCGCCGGGCGGCCGCAAACCCAAACCGTCGCCGCGCCCCCGGCCGGTGGTCAACCGGGACAACGCCGGCTTCTGGGAGGGCGTGGCCGAGGAGCGCCTGCTCGTCCAGCGGTGCGCGGACTGCGGCACCCTGCGCCACCCCTGGCTGCCGGGCTGCAACGCCTGCGGCTCCCTGGACTGGGACACGGTCGAGTCGTCCGGCGAGGGCACGGTCTGCTCGTACGTCGTGATGCACCACCCGCCCTTCCCGGCCTTCGACCCTCCGTACGCGGTCGGCCTGATCGAACTCGCCGAGGGCGTGCGGATGGTGAGCAACGTGGTGGGGGTGCCGTACGACAAGGTGCGGATCGGGCTGCCGGTACGGGTGGAGTTCCGCCGGTACGAGGACGAGGGCGGGGCGCTGACCCTGCCCGTCTTCCGGGTTCTCGACGGGGAGGTCTGACATGGACTTCACGCCCACCGAGGCCCAGGCGGAGGCCCGTGATCTGGCCGCCAGGATCTTCGCCGACCTCGCCACCCACGAGCGGCTGCGGACCGTGGGCACCGGCAGCGACCCGGAGCTGTGGAAGGCCCTCACCGCGGCCGGGCTGGTGGCCGCGGTGGAGGAGCTCGGGCTGCTGGGGCTGGTGCTGCTCCTCGAAGAACAGGGGCGCACCACGGCCCAGGTGCCGTACGCGGCGAGCTGCGTGTACGGGCAGCTGGCGATCGCCGCGCACGGCACGGTCGAACAGCGGGAGCGGCTGCTGCCGGGGATCGCGGACGGCTCGGTGGTGGTCACCGGCGCGTTCCCCGCACAGCCCGCGGTACGACCCGGCGCGCACGGCGCGTTGAGCGGCACCGTCCCCGTCGTCCCCTGGCTGCGTGACGCCACGCACGTCCTGGTCGCCGATGCCGGACGGCGGCTGTGGCTGGTGCCCATCGGTGAGGGCACCGGCATCGAGGAGGTCGAGCTGACCGCGCCCTGGTCGGCGGGTCGGCTCACCCTCGACGCGGCCCCCGCGGAGCCCCTCGGCGCCGCCGACGGTCCGGTTTCCGGTCTCGGCACCGCCGACGGCCCGCACCCAGGTCCAGCCCGACGCCCCGACTCCGGCTCCGACTCCGGCCCCGGCTCCGACTCCGGCCCCGAGTCCGGCTCCAACCCCGACTCCGACCTCGGCCCTGCCCCCGGCCCCGGTGCCTACGCCTACGCCGACGTCCTGGCCACCGCCCGCACCGCCTTCGCCGGACTCCAGGCGGGCGTCTGCGCGGGCTCACTCGCCAGGGCCGTCGCGCACGTCAACACCCGCGAGCAGTTCGGGCGCCCCCTCGCCACCCGGCAGGGCGTCCAGCTCCGTGCCGCCGACGCCCACTTGGACACCGAGGCGATACGGGTGACGGCGTACGAGGCGGCCTGGCGGCGGGACGCCGGGCTGCCGTACGCCACGCACGCGCTGACCGCGGCCTGGTGGGCGTCCGAGGCCGGGCAGCGGGTCGTGCACACGGGCCAGCATCTGCACGGCGGTGCGGGCGCCGACGTCGACCACCCGGTGCACCGGCACTTCCTGTGGGGCCGGCAACTGGACGCGTATCTGGGCAGTGGGGGCGAAGTGCTCCAGGAACTAGGGGAGTTGATCGCGAGTGGGAGTTGAGACGACGCGGCCGGGCGTGGGCACCGAGCTGCCCGCGCTGGAGATCCCGATCACCCGCACGCTGATCGTGGCGGGGGCGATCGCCTCCCGGGACTACCAGGACGTGCACCACGACGCCGAACTGGCCCGGCACAGGGGCTCGCCGGACATCTTCATGAACATCCTGACGACGAACGGCCTGGTCGGCCGGTACATCACCGACTGCTTCGGCCCGACGGCAGTGCTCCGCAAGGTCGCCATCCGGCTCGGCGCGCCCAACTATCCAGGGGACACCATGGTGTTGACGGGCCGGATCGAGGAGCTGGACGACGAGACGGGCACGGCGACGGTCCGGGTGGTCGGCGCCAACGGCATCGGCAACCACGTGACCGGCACGGTGACCCTCACCTTCGCCGAAGCCACGGTGACCGTCACCCTCACCGGCGAGGCGGACTCATGAGCGTGCGGGGCCGGGACTCGCTCGGCGGGCGGGCGGCGGTCGTCGGCATCGGGGCGACCGAGTTCTCCAAGGACTCGGGGCGCAGCGAGCTGCGGCTGGCGGTGGAGGCGGTGCGGGCCGCGCTGGACGACGCGGGGCTGTCCCCGGCCGACGTGGACGGGATGGTGACGTTCACGATGGACACCAGCCCGGAGATCACCGTGGCCCAGGCCTGCGGGATCGGCGAGCTGTCCTTCTTCTCCCGCGTCCACTACGGCGGCGGCGCGGCCTGCGCGACCGTCCAGCAGGCGGCGCTGGCGATCGCCGCCGGGATCGCCGAGGTGGTGGTCTGCTACCGCGCCTTCAACGAGAGATCGGGCCGCCGCTTCGGCTCGGGCGTGCAGCACCGGGAGCCGTCGGTGGAGGGCGTGGCGCTCGGCTGGGTGCTGCCCTTCGGGCTGCTCACCCCCGCGTCCTGGGTGGCGATGGCGGCGCAGCGCTACCTGCACACGTACGGACTGACCCCGGAGGCGTTCGGGCACGTGGCGGTGACCGACCGCAGGTACGCGGCGACCAACCCGGCCGCCTACTTCCACGGCCGCCCGATCACCCTCGCGGACCACGCGGCGTCCCGCTGGATCGTCGAGCCGCTGCGGCTGCTGGACTGCTGCCAGGAGACGGACGGCGGTCAGGCCCTCGTCGTCACCTCGGTGGAGCGGGCGCGCGACCTGCCGCATCCGCCGGCCGTGATCGCGGCGGCCGCGCAGGGGGCCGGCCGGGCCCAGGAGCAGATGACCAGCTTCTACCGGGACGACCTGACCGGGCTGCCGGAGATGGGCGTGGTGGCCCGCCAGCTGTGGCGCACCAGCGGACTCGCTCCCGCCGACATCGACGTGGGGATCCTGTACGACCACTTCACCCCGTTCGTGCTGATGCAGCTGGAGGAGTTCGGGTTCTGCGGGCGCGGCGAGGCGGCGGACTTCGTGGCCGAGGCGCGGCTGCCGTTGAACACGCACGGGGGGCAGCTCGGGGAGGCGTACCTGCACGGGATGAACGGGGTGGCGGAGGGCGTGCGCCAGCTGCGCGGCACGGCCGTGAACCCGATAGCCGGGGCGGCCCGGGTCCTGGTGACGGCGGGGACGGGCGTACCGACCTCCGGCCTGGTCCTGACCTCGGACGCCTGAGCGCGCCGACAGGCCCGACGGCTCGGACGCCTGAGCGCGCCGACAGGCCCGACGGGTCGGACGCCCGGGGCGGTCGAGCGGTCTGACGGCTCGGACGGGTGAGGGCGCGAGGTCTGGCGGGCTCCTCCCTCAGGGGTAAACCCGTAGCGGTTGGGCACCCGCACTCCACCTTCAGGAGGTGTAGGCAGCCCCACCCCTACTCCCTGAGGGGGACTCGGCTTCGGGACCTGCGGCCGATCCGCCGTGACATCGCTCGCTCATAGCGTGGAGCCATGACCACACCCGTCTGCACCAGCGCTTCGGACGCCGCTGTCTCGGCGAGGCAGACCCGCGCACACACCCGCCCGTACCCGTCGTTCGCGTCGTACGTCAGGGCCCGCCAGCCGGTCCTGCTGCGCACCGCCCGCTCGCTGACCGCCAACCCGAGCGACGCCGAGGACCTTCTCCAGACCGCCCTCGCCAAGACGTACGTGGCCTGGGAGCGGATCGAGGACCACCGGGCGATCGACGGCTATGTGCGCCGTGCCCTGCTGAACACGCGGACCTCGCAGTGGCGCAAGCGCCGGGTCGACGAGTTCGTCTGCGACGAGATGCCCGAGCCCGAGCCGGCCGGGGGCGAGGACGACCCGGCCGAGCGGCAGGCGCTGCACGACGCGATGTGGCGGGCGATCACCAGGCTGCCCGCGCGGCAGCGGGCGATGGTCGTGCTGCGGTATTACGAGGACCTGAGCGAGGTGCAGACGGCCGAGGTGCTCGGGGTGTCGGTGGGGACGGTGAAGTCCGCGGTGTCGCGTGCGCTCGGCAAACTGCGCGAGGACCCTGAGCTGGACCTCGCGCGCTGACGGCCGGGGCGGTCACCGGGGCCGCCGGGCGGGCTTTGTTGGCTTCCTCCTAGTGACATACCGACTGGTATGTGCGCAGAATCAGCGCAGCCCTTATACCGCCGAGTAGGCAATGTCGCCCCCGGGAGGACGCCGTGCTGAGCACCATGCAGGACGTACCACTGCTGATCTCAAGGATCCTGACCCACGGGTCGAGGGTTCACGGTACGTCACAGGTGACCACCTGGACGGGCGAGGGCGAGCCGCACCGCCGCAGCTTCGCCGAGATCGGCGACCGGGCCGCCCAGCTGGCGCACGCCCTGCGGGACGACCTCGGCGTCCGCGGCGACGACCGCGTGGCCACCCTGATGTGGAACAACGCGGAACACACCGAGGCGTACTTCGCGATTCCCGCCATGGGCGCGGTCCTGCACACCCTCAACCTGCGCCTGCCCGCCGAGCAGCTGGTCTGGATCGTCAACCACGCGGCGGACAGGGTGATCGTCGTCAACGGCTCGCTGATCCCGATGATCGCGCCGTTGCTGTCCAAACTGCCCACCGTCGAGCACCTCGTGGTCGTCGGCCCGGGCGACCGCTCCCTCCTCGACGGCGCGACCGCGGCCGTGCACGAGTACGAGGAGCTCATCGCCGGCAAGCCGACCGGCTACGACTGGCCGGAGCTCGACGAGCGGCAGGCCGCCGCCATGTGCTACACCTCCGGCACCACCGGTGACCCCAAGGGCGTGGTGTACAGCCACCGTTCGATCTACCTGCACTCCATGCAGGTCAACATGGCCCAGTCGATGGGGCTGACCGACCGGGACACCTCCCTGGTCGTCGTGCCGCAGTTCCACGTCAACGCCTGGGGACTGCCGCACGCCACCTTCATGACCGGCGTCAACCTACTGATGCCGGACCGTTTCCTCCAGCCCGGCCCGCTCGCCGAGATGATCGAGCGCGAGCGCCCCTCGCACGCGGCCGCGGTCCCCACCATCTGGCAGGGCCTGCTCGGCGAACTCACCGCCCGCCCCCGGGACGTCTCCTCCCTCACCCAGGTCACCATCGGCGGCGCCGCCTGCCCGCCGTCCCTCATGACGGCCTTCGACAGGCTGGGCATGCGGGTCTGCCACGCCTGGGGCATGACCGAGACCTCCCCGCTCGGCACCATCGCCCGCCCGCCGGCCCATGTGGTCGGCACGGACGAGGAGTTCGCCTACCGCCTCACCCAGGGCCGCTTCCCCGCCTCCGTGGAGGCCCGGCTCAGCGGTCCGGGCGGCGAACGCCTCCCCTGGGACGGCGAGTCGGCCGGCGAGCTGGAGGTGCGCGGACCCTGGATCGCGGGCGCCTACTACAACGGTCCCGACGCCGAATCCCTGCGCCCGGCCGACAAGTTCAGCGAGGACGGCTGGCTGAAGACCGGTGACGTCGGCACCATCTCCCCCGACGGCTTCCTCACCCTCACCGACCGGGCGAAGGACGTCATCAAGTCCGGCGGCGAGTGGATCTCCTCGGTCGAACTGGAGAACGCGCTGATGTCCCACCCGGACGTCGCCGAGGCCGCGGTCGTGGCCGTACCGGACGAGAAGTGGGGCGAGCGGCCGCTGGCCACGGTCGTCCTGCGGGAGGGCGCCACGGCCACCTTCGAGAGCCTGCGCGTCTTCCTCGCGGAGGAAGGCAAGATCGCCAAGTGGCAGCTGCCCGAGCGCTGGACGGTGATCGAGTCGGTGCCGAAGACCAGCGTGGGCAAGTTCGACAAGAAGGTGCTCAGGAGGCAGTACGCCGACGGTCAGCTGGACGTCACCAGTCTCTGAACGGCGATCGGGTCCCGGGCGGGGAACTGCCGTCGGTCGGGCGCGGGTTCGTCGTGGCCGGTCGCGCAGTTCCCCGCGCCCCTCTGAGGGGCGCTTCGTGAGCCCTAGTTCGTACCGATCCGGGCCAGCAGATCCACGATGCGGCTCTGCACCTCGGCACTCGTCGAGCGTTCCGCCAGGAACAGGACCGTCTCGCCGGACGCCAGCCTGGGCAGGTCCGCCTGGTCCACCGCCGCCGTGTAGACGACCAGCGGCGTCCGGTTCAGCTGCCCGTTCGCCCGCAGCCAGTCGATGATCCCGGCCTGCCGGCGGTGCACCTGCATGAGGTCCATCACCACCAGGTTCGGCCGCAACTGCCCGGCCAGCGTCACCGCGTCCGCGTCGCTCGCCGCCCGCGCCACCTGCATCCCGCGCCGCTCCAGCGTCGAGGTCAGCGCGAGCGCGATCTCCGCGTGCTCCTCGATCAGCAGCACCCGCGGCGGATGCTGCTCACTGTCCCGGGGCGCGAGCGCCTTCAGCAGGACGGCGGGATCGGCGCCGTACGCCGCCTCGCGCGTCGCCTGTCCCAGCCCCGCCGTCACCATCACCGGCACCTCGGCCGCCACCGCCGCCTGCCGCAGCGACTGCAGCGCGGTCCGGGTGATCGGCCCGGTCAGCGGATCCACGAACAGCGCCGCCGGGAACGCGGCGATCTGCGCGTCGACCTCCTCACGCGAGTTCACGATCACCGGCCGGTAACCGCGGTCGCTCAGCTCCTGCTGGGTGGTGACGTCCGGCGCCGGCCACACCAGCAGCCGGCGCGGGTTGTCCAGCGGCTCGGGGGGCAGTTCGTCGTCCATCGGCTGCGGGCGCGGCGGATCCGCGACCTCGATCGCCCCGCCCGGACCGTCCAGCGGCTCCGGGCCCTCGGCGGCGTTCACGTCCGGCGCGCCTATCGCGTACGACCGTCCCGCGCCGTCGGTGGCTCCCACCAGCCGGGACTGCCCGGCCAGCGACGGCTGCGGCAGCGGCGGGGCGGCGACCGGCTGTTCGGCCGGCGGATGCGGCCGGGCCGACTGCTCGGGCTGCGGCTGCGGCTGCGCGGCGCGCGTGCCCGGGTCCGGGGGCGTGCCCAGCTTCCGGCGCCGCCCGTTGCCACCCGGCTGATGCGGGGGCGGGGTCGCCGTCGGCTGCTGCACCTGCGCGGCCTGCCGCGAGAACGGCACGCCCTGCCCCAGCGTCCGCACGCTGAACGCCCGGCCCTGGGTGGAGTCCGGGTCGATCGGTACCGCAGAGGACGCCGGGGCCGCCGTCGGCATCGGCGCCGCCGTCGCCTCCGCGGGCAACGGCTGGGCGGCAACCGGGGGTTGGGGGGCGGCGGCGGGGGTGTCGTCGGCGCCCGGCCACTGCTGCGGCACCGGGGCCACCGGCGCGGCCTCCGCGGGAAGCGGCAGCGGTTGGGCGGGAGCCGGGCCGGCTTCGGCGCCCGGAACGGCACCCTGGGCTTGGGCTTGGGCTTGGGCTTGGGCTTGAACCTGGGCCTGCGCCGGTACGGCCGCACCCGGCAGCGCCTGGGCACCGGGAAGGACGGGCTGGCCCTGGTCCACCGGGGTGGGGTGCTGCCCGCCGGTCGCCTGGGCGACGGGGATACCCGCCGGCGCGGCGAGCTGGGCCGCCGGCCCGGCCTGTACGGGGATGCCCTGGGGCTGCACCGGCATGCCTTGAGGCTGCACCGGCATGCCCTGGGGCTGCACCGGCTGTCCGGGCGCGGCCGCCTGCGCGGGCACCGTCGGCACGCCCGGCGCGGCCGGAACGTTCTCCGCCGGCTGGGCCACGGCCCGTCGGCGACGGCCGGTCGGCGCGGTGGTGGGGTGCGGCTGCGGCGGGGTGTGGTCCTCGGCCTGGTCGTGCGCCAAGGAGTCGTGCCGGCCCTCGTCGCCCCCCTCCGCGGCGGCCGCGACCGGCTCGGGGGCGCGGTCGGCCTCGGCGGGCGGCAGCGCGAAGACCGGGCGAGGCCCCGCCTGCTGCTGCTCGGCCCGTTCGGCCGCGGCGGCCAGCGCACGGCGCCTGCGCCCGCCGGGCTGCCCCTCGTCGGCCGCCTGCTCGGACGGCACCGAGGGCAGCGCGGGCGGCAGCGCCTGCTGCTCGTCGGGCTCACGCCGGGCGCGCCGCCCCGGCGCCGGTACGGGTACGCCCTGCGGGGGTACGGTGCCGCCCAGCCCCGTACCCGAGGCGGCCGCCCCGGCGCCCTGCTCCGCCGCCGTCATCACGGCACCCTCGGCGACCCCGAGGCCGGCGTCACCCGGGCGCCCGCGGCGCCGTCCGGTACCGCCGGACGCCGCCTCCGCGCTCTCGATCGCGGCGGGTCCGCTCTCCGGACCGTCCACCGCCTCGGCGGCCCGACGGCGCCGCCGTCCGGTCGGTGTACCCGGGACCTCGCCCTCGCCGCCGACGCCGCCCTCGACGGGCACGTCGCTCTCCAGGAAGGCGTCCACGGAGGACCGCCGGGCCCGCCGCCGGCCACCGGCACCGGCCTCGTCGGCGGCCGCGACCACGGCGAGCTCGGTACCGGCCGGCGCGGCCACCGCACCGGCGCCGCCCCCGATCGGCACCTCCAGCACGAACGCGCTGCCGCTCATGCCCGGCACCTCGTGGGTCTGCAGCACCCCGCCGTGGGCCCGTACGATCCCGCGCACGATCGGCTCGTGCACCGGGTCTCCCCCGGCGTACGGCCCGCGCACCTCGATCCGGACGACCTCGCCGCGCTGCGCCGCCGCGACCACGACCGTGTTGTCCATGTAGCCGCCCGCGGAGACGGGCGCGTTGCCGGTCGCGTCCACCCCGGCCACGTCCGCGATGAGATGCGCGAGCGCGACGGCGAGCCGCTGCGGGTCCACCTCGGCCTCGATGGGCGGCGCGTGCACGGCGAACTGCACCCGGCCGGGTCCGATCAGCTCCACCGCGCCGTCCACGCCCGCGGCGACGACGGCGTCGAGCATGA
Organism: Streptomyces sp. NPDC051987; assembly: GCF_040680735.1. Lineage (NCBI taxonomy): Bacteria > Bacillati > Actinomycetota > Actinomycetes > Kitasatosporales > Streptomycetaceae > Streptomyces > Streptomyces sp. NPDC051987. The sequence goes on from NZ_JBFAXI010000008.1 coordinate 101,138, forward strand.
CCTTCGCACGGTTGATGTCCTCGGTCCCCGCGTCCAGCGCCTGGTAACCGAGCACGTTGTCGATGAGCTGGGTGATCCGCGAGTAACCGGCCGAGAGGTGGTGGAGCACCTGGTTGGCCTCGGGCCACAGCTGCCCGGCGTCGTCGGCGGCGAGCGCGGCCAGTTCCCGGCGCAGCTCGTCCAGGGGGCCGCGCAGCGACTGCGAGAGCAGCGTCAGGAGCTGCTCGTGCCGTCCGGAGAGGGCCTCGTACCGGTCCTTCTCGCGCTCGCCGAGGGCCGCGTACCGGTCTTCGCCGGCCGCCAGTTCCTCGGCGTGCCGTTCGAGCAGCTCCTCGACCTCGGTGACGTGCTTCTGGCGCAGCGCGGTCAGGTCGGAGGCGTGCTCCTCGGAGAGCCGCTCCAGCTCCTCGGCGTGCGCCTTCTCCAGGGCCGCCTTCTCGTCGACGACGGAGTCGTAGGGCCGCCGGTCGGTGAACGTCATCACGGCGCCGACCAGCTGGTCGCCGTCGCGCACCGGTGCGGTGGTCAGGTCGACCGGCACCTTCTTGTCGCCCTTGGCCCACAGCACCTGCCCGCGCACCCGGTGCTTGCGTCCGGAGCGCAGGGTGTCGGCGAGCGGCGACTCGGCGTACGGGAAGGGGGAGCCGTCGGCGCGGGAGTGCAGCACGAGGTTGTGCAGCTCCTTGCCGCCCAGCTCGCCGGCCCGGTAACCCAGTATCTGAGCGGCGGCGGGGTTCACCAGGACGATCCGTCCGTCGGTGTCCGTCCCTACGACGCCCTCGCTCGCCGCCCGCAGGATCATCTCGGTCTGCCGCTGCGAGCGGGCCAGCTCGGCCTCGGTGTCCACGGTGCCGGTCAGGTCGCGGACGACCAGCATCAGCAGCTCGTCGCCGCTGTAGCCGTAACCGTCGTACGCCTGCTGTCCGTTCTCCAGGTTGGCGCTGGTGACCTCGACCGGGAACTCGGTCCCGTCCGTCCGCCGGGCCACCATCCGGGTCGGCTTGGTCCGCCCGCGCGGGTCCATGTGGTCGGGTCGTCGCATCGACCCCGGGATCAGCCGCGAGTCGAACTGCGGCAGCAGATCGAGCAGCCCTCGCCCGACCAGCGCGGTACCGGGCGCCTCGAACGCCTCCAGGGCGATCGTGTTCGCGTTGACGACGGTGCCGTTGGCGTTGACCAGGACCAACGCATCCGGCAGCGCGTCCAGTATGGCTGCGAGGCGAGCAGCGCCTCGGGATGGCCTGCTGCTCACGAGACGCTTCCTCCCTGTTACCGCACCTTGCCGACCGCTCGGGCCATCTTGCCAACCGGCCCGCGGCGTGTCACGCGAGGGAGTCTAAAGGCACCGGTTGCGCTCGCGACGCCGGATGAGAGGGAGGTCGCACGACGAAGTGACGGCGAACATGTGACCGACACGCCTCACCTCCGCCATACCTTCGTGCCGCGTTGACGCGGGCGGGGCCGCACCCGTGCGGCGGCTGTGCCGCCCTGGTGGCGCGGGCGGCCCGCGGGCCGCCGGTGGCTGCTACGAGCCGAGGTCGGGCAGGAGCGGAACCATCCGGTCCCAGCGTCCGATCTCGCAGCCGTTGCTGCGGTCGTACACGGCGTCCACCGGGCGGCCGGCCCAGGTCCCGGTGACGTGGGCGGTGGCCGGGCCGCCGTAGAGCATGGTGCAGACGCTGCCCGGGGAGACCGGGGCGAAGGTGTCCCGGCCCCAGCGGGTGTTCCGGTCGAGCGACTGGCAGGCCCCGTCCACGTCCGGGTGACTGCCGGCGCCGGGGTGACAGGACAGCTCGTACGTCCCGTCCCGCCCGTCACCGGCGTGGCGCACGGTGACGGTGAGGTGGTCGGCCGTGACGGCGGCGGAGGCGGGCAGTGCGGGCACGGACCCGAGGACGGCGGTGACGGCCCCGAGGGCGCCCCGCACGGCGAAGTGAGTCATGCCCTGCCCAACGCGCGGCCCGCCGGGATGTTGCGCGACGTCACGGGAAGGGCTTTGCCCTGTGGCCCGAGTGCCTAGTACCGTGGGAGCCGATTGGTGACAGCACGCTCGACTGTGTCATCATCTGCACGCACCACTCGCGCTCACGCGGGCGGCTGTGCTGGAGGCGTCGCCTAGTCCGGTCTATGGCGCCGCACTGCTAATGCGGTTTGGGCCTTAAAGCCCATCGAGGGTTCAAATCCCTCCGCCTCCGCACCTGACTCAGGGAGTCCAACCGTTTCGGTCTGGGCTCCCTGATTCGCGTTCAGGGCCCCGCGGCAGCGGCGCCGGTGCCGACCCGCCGACCGCCCGGCACCCGCCCGATACGGCGTTTTCGCAGGTCACAAGGGGTGCGGCTAACGGATTTCACATGGCGGCGGCAGTCATGTAATGTTCTTCCTGTCGCCGCGAGCGGGCCGAAAGATCCGAGAGCGAAGACAAAAAACAAAATAATCAAGCACTCGTAGCTTAACGGATAGAGCATCTGACTACGGATCAGAAGGTTGCAGGTTCGAATCCTGCCGAGTGCACATGAGTGAGAGACCCCGGAGAGATCCGGGGTCTCTTGCGTTTCAGGGGGACGGTTCGGTGGGGTGGACGTCGTCGAGGGTGTTGACGAGTGTCACGGCGGGTGGATGTGCGGGCGTGGGCACCTGGATGAGGACGGGGACGTAGACCACGGCTCCGTGTCGGTACTCGGCCTTCCACGAGTCCCGGTAGCAGACGACGTCGTGCGGACTGCGGTGTGCCGCGTAGCACCGGAGCGCCGACCGGGTCGGTTCGGCCCGCGATTCCTGGGCCGCGAGGAGCGTCGTACAGGTGACGAGCGCGATCAGCGCGATCAGAAGGCCGGCGCCCGGCAGGGCTGCTTTCCGCATGTTCGGCCACCTCGCCTTCGTAGGTTCGTAGGGACGTGTCAGCGTTCGGGGTCGTGCAGTTTCCGGGCGGCCTCCTGACGGGAGTGGACGCCGAGTTTGGCCAGTACGGCGCTCACGTGGTGCCCGGCGGTCTTGGGCGTGATGTAGAGGCGGGCGGCGATGTCGGCGTCCGACAGGCCCTCGTTCAGCAGCTTGAGGACGTCCATCTCCCGGACGGTCAGCCCGTAGGGATTGGCCAGGGTGGCCGCCCGTGGGCCGCGCCGGACCGGCCGGACGCCGCGGGTTCGCATCACGGCGCGGGTACGTGCCACGATCGGCCGGGCGTCCAGGGCCTCGAAGGCGGCCAGAGCCTGGTGCAGCGCCGGCCCGTCGCCGGACAGACGGGCCAGCGCGGCCTGGTAGGGGCAGCCGAGCCGGTCCCACTGGGCCGCGGCGCCGGCCCAGTCGCCGGCCAGTTCCAGGGCGTAGGGTCCGGCCCCGGGCACCTGCGGGGGTGCTTCGCCGATGCGGCCGAGCCAGCAGGCCAGCGGCCCGGACAGCCAGGGATGGCTGCGCTCGGCCAGGGCGTCCAGGCCGCGCTGTGCCTCCGCCCGCGCCCGTTCGTGATCGCCGGCCAGCCAGGCCGCCTCGACCCGCGCCTCCCACCCCAGTCCCGTGTCCAGCAGGCAGTCCTGGTCGACCAGACTCGCCGCCTGCTCCAGCAGCGGCCACGCCCGTGCCTTGCCCCGCCGAGCCCGCACCAGGCCCACGACGGTGAGGGCCAGGGCCCGCACCACTGGCGGTGAGCTGGGATGGGAGAGGACCTCCCGCGCGGCGTCGACGGCCCGGGACCACGAGCCCTGGTTCAGCAGGCCCCAGCTGCCCCAGACCCTCGTGCACAGCAGGTAGCACAGCAGATCGTGGTCGAGGACATAGGCTTCCGCCCGTTTCACGGCCGCGGTCGTCCGGGCGGAGTCGCACTGCAGCGCGGCCAACCAGCACGTGACGACCGCAAGGAAACCCGCGTCCTCCGGCAGGTCCTGCGCCACCGCACGCGACACCGCCTCTTCGCACTCCGCCCAGCCGGACCCGCCGCTCAGCATGCCTGCCGCCGCGGCATGGAAGCGCGCCTGGTGGACCGCCCCCGCGTCGCCGAAGCGCTCGCCCAGAGCGACCGCCTTGTCGGCGTAGGCGGCGGTCACCCGGACGTCCTCGTGCCCGTAGCAGGCCAGCTGGCACAGGTTCAGGTAAGCCCGGCCCAACTCCCGGCTCGGTCCCAGCTCTTCGAGCACCCGCACCGCGTCCAGGCCGGTCCGCCCGGCCTCGACGGTCCGCCCGAACGGCCACAGCCAGCACGACAGCCACCGCAGGTCCTCGCCCTCGCGCAGCCGGTCGCCCAGGGTCCGGCGCAGTTTCACCGCCTTACGGCGGGAGGCGATCCCCTCGTCCAGCCAACTGGACAGCAGACAGGCCCGCGAGTGGCCCTCCAGCAGGGCGGTACGCCGGTCGAGCGGCAGCAGGTCGGCGTAGCGCAGGGCGCGGGCGTACTGGCTGGCCGCCTCCCGGTGCGCGCCCGCCACGGCGGCATGGGCGGCCGCGGCGGGCGCGTACTCCAGCACGGCGGCCGCGTCCCCGGCGCCCTCGGCGTGATCGGCCAGCAGCGCCAGGTCGTCCGCGACGACCGGACGGGACCGCATCGCCGTCAGCACCTGCTGGTGCGTCCGCAGCCGGCAGGCGGCCGGGACGGACTCCAGCACCGCCAGCCGGGTCAGTTCATGGCGGAACTCGGCCGCCTGGGTGTCGGTCCGCACGATTCCACCGGCCGCGGCCTCGTCGAGTGCCTCCTCCGAGCCGGGCAGCATGTCGGCCAGCAGCGGCAACGGCATCCGGCGCCCCAGCACGGCCAGCACGTCGACGACCCTGCGCGCCGCGGCCGACAGCCCGGCCAGGCGACCGGCGGCTGCCTCGCGCACCGTGGCCGGGATGGCCTCCTCGGGGGTGGCCAGGATCTCGCTGACGATGAACGGATTGCCGGCGGAGACGCGGTACAGCTGGTCGACGTCGACGGTGTGCCCGCCGGCCAGCCGCGCCACGGCCGCGCGGCTCAGCGGGTCCAGGTCGTGCCGGTACACCCACGGGTAGCCGGCCAGGGTCCCGAGGAGAGCGGTCACCTCGTGGGTACGGCCGATCTCGTCGTCGCGGTAGGTGGCCACCACCAGCGCCGGAACGCTCGGCAGGCGACGGGCCAGGTAACGCAGCAGGTCCAGCGTGGCCTCGTCGGCCCAGTGGACGTCCTCCACGACCAGCAGACTCGGGTAGGAACTCAGATCGGCGAGCAGACAGTCGAATACCTCGTCGGAGCGGCAGGTACCGGCCAGCGCCCCGGTCAGGGCCGTTTGAACCGTCTGCCCCAGGCGTCCGGCCAGGTCCGTCAGGGGGCCCAGAGGACGGGGCGTGGCCAGCGGGTCACAGGCACCGATCAGGATCCTGATCCGGGGGTCGGCCAGCTGGGCCAGCCGGTTGACGAGGCTGGTCTTGCCGATGCCGGCCTCTCCGCGCACAAGGGCGAGTCGTCCAGGGCCGGTCACTGATGCCTGGAGGTGACCGGTGAGGTCCTGGAGTACGTCCTCTCGCTCTAGCAGGTCCATCACTGGCCATTTTCCCTCCGTGGCCGGACCCGCGCAAAAGATCCAGACCGGCCAGGGCGGGCCGACGGGTGGGGTGATGTGGGGAATTGCGGAGTCACGTGGGGAGTGCGCCGGGTGGAACTTGGGGTGTTCGCCCGATGTGTTCCCGACCGCGGCGGGAGCATGCTGGCGAATGGGTCGTTGCCCGGGTTTCCGGAATACGCGACTCAAGCAGGCGTCTTTGGGGCCGACTTCGCCAGAAACTGTCACGTCCCCGGATTCCGGGGCTGGCGCGCATGAATTGACGCTGCTCGATCGAAGGCGTTGGGCTGCGAACTCGGCGACCCGATCCGTACTCATCGAAAAGGGATCACCATGCTCAAGAAGATCGCAAAGCGTACAGCGGTGCTGACCGCGTCGGCGGCCCTGGCCGCAGGAGGCGCTCTGGCCCCATCCGCCGCCTTCGCGGCTCCGACGCCGACAGTCGCGCACGTGATGGCGCCCACTGACAACGGAGGCAACAATAATAACAATAACAACAACAACGGCGGAGGCGGAAACAACAACAATAACAACAACAACAACGGTGGCCGCCACAACGGTGGACGCCACAACAACAACAATAACAACAACAACAACCGTGGAGGCGCCAACAACAACAATAACAACAACAACGGTGGAGGCGGAAACAACAACAACAATAACAACAACAACGGCAGGGGTGGGAACAACAACAATAACAACAACAATAACAACGGTGGGGGTGGGAACAACAACAATAACAACAATAACAACGGCGGGGGCGGGAACAACAATAACAACAACAATAACAACGGTGGGGGTGGGAACAACAACAATAACAACAACAATAACGGCGGAGGTGGGAACAACAACAACAATAACAACAACGGCTGATCTTCACAGCTCGGCGGCCGGTGCGTGCTCGCTCGGTCGCCGAGCTGTTCTGTGCCGTCCGAAGGAGACGCGGCCGCCTCAGCTCTGGTGGCAGTTGATGTTCTGGTTCCCGGTGAGCGTGTTGGTCCTTCCGACTTGACCCTTCGGGTAGCAGATCTGGAAGTTGATGAGTGACTTGCCCAGAAGCGGGAGGGCGCCTGCCCCGGTGCCCCGAGCCACGGTGTCGCCGTTGTTGTTATTGTTGTTATTATTTGTCCTGCCCCCGTTGTTGTTATTGTTGTTGTTCGGTCCGCCCCCGTTGTTGTTGTTATTGTTGTTGTTCGTGGTCTGGGCTCCGGTCGAGCCGAGGTCCTGCCCGGCCGCCCCCAGTGAGTACGGCATCTGGAGGAGTGGAATGTTGCTCAGAAGCGACAGGAGACCTCCGTCGTTTTGAGCCTGCGCCCCGCCGGCGCTGAAGAGAATCGCCGCCGTTGCGGCGGCGCTGATCGCGGCAAATCGCTTGGTGAGCTTCAATCGACCGGCCTTTCGTCGTCCTCGGTGCCGAATCTCGGCCTTTAGAAGACAGGATGACGAACAGTGGGCGTCGGACGATTACTAGGCACGCTGCGGTGTCCCCCTTTTCCCCCGTACAGCCCCAGAATTCAGCCGGGGGTCCCAGGGGATCAGCAGGGCTCCGCCGAGTCGTTTCTGTTGAGCTTCTCGAGGTAGTCGTGGGCCAGGGCGGTCGCTCTCGTGAACCAGTCGGTCAAGGTGGCGAGTTCGTCGGGGGTGTAGTCGGCGAACAGTTCGTTGAGACGGGCGTAGTGGCCCGCGTAGACCGCCTGGACCCGGTTGACGGCTTCCGGGACCGCGGCGACGCGGACCCGGCGGCGGTCGGCGGGGTCGGGTCGGCGGGTGACGTAGCCCGCGCGTTCCAGGCGGTTGAGGATGCCCGTCACCGCGCCCGTCGTCACATGGACGCGGGCGGCCAGATCGCCGGCGGTGAGCAGGTGGTCGCCCGCTTCCAGGACGAAGGCGAAGCAGGTGAGGTCCGTGACGCTCAGGCCGAGGCGCCGAGCCAGTTCCTGCTGGCCGATCAGGTGGGCCGCGATGAGGTGGTCCATGGCGGACAGTGCCCGAGCCGGGTCAGCGGGCGGTCGAGACGTGCCGTGCATGGTGGGTGCCGTTTCTTTCGGATTCCCTTACCAAGTGAGAGGTACGAGAGTAAATTCCTTAGCTCGTGAGGGATTCTAGTCGCCCTCGCGTCGGACCAGTGTGTCCGCTGGTGCTTCCGCTGCCTACGAAGGGGAGACGGGTACGTGAGTCAGCACGACGAGGGCCACACGGTGGCCGGGTGGACGGGGACCGCGATCGCGACCGTCGGGAGCGGGCTGCTGGGACTGGGTGTGTGCGCGGTCTCGACCGCCGCGCTGCTCGCGGGGTTCGCGGTGTGTGCCGTGAGCGTCCTGGTCACCTGGTATCTGCATCTGGCCGGCTGGGGCAAGCCGCCGGGGCCGCGGCCCCGGGCGCAGTGGCCCCTCCGGGTGCGGGACACCGGTGCCCGCGACGGCCACCCGGGATGCGTCTCCTGCCGGCTGGCGGGCCGGGGGCGGCGTACCGCGTCGGCGCTCCGGCCGGTGTCGCCCCAGGGCGGGGCGCACACGACGCCCACGGAGGTGGTGACCGGCGAGGCGGCGGCCGCGGAGTCCGGCGCTTGACGGCTTGACCGGAGAAACCGCCCGCCCTGCGGACGCCCGCTCCTGCCTCGACGCCTCCTTGCCTGCCCCGACGGCTCCTGTCTCTGCCGGATGGCTTCTGTCTTTGCCGGACGGTTCCCGCTTCTGCCGGACGGTTCCCGCTTCTGCCGGACGGTTCCGGTCGCTGCCGGAAGGCTTTCGTCCATGCCCAACGGCTCCCGTCCTGCCGAGGCCTCGTCCTGTCCGGGGCCCCGTCCCGCCCGACGTCCCCGGCCGTCTCGGCTGCTCCGGCGTTGTCAGTGCCCCCCTCTACGCTCGCGAGTGATGACACAGGTGTGGAAATGCTCGGGGCTCCGCTGGTCGGACGACGGGCCCGTGCTGGTGTGGAGCGGTGGGCGGCGCAGTCCGCTCGTCCGGGGGAAGCGGGTGGCCTTCGGGGTCGCGGAGGGGGGTGTGGACGGGGGTGCGAAGCGGGAGTGCGTAGGGGCGCGGGGGCACGGCTGCCCGACTCGGGCGCCGGTGTCGGGGCGCAGCACCGGAGCCCGGTGCGAGGAGTGCGCGCGGCTGGACCGGGCGCACTCGGTGGCCGCGGACACCCTCGCCGACGACACCCGGCCCTACCACGTGTATCTGGCGTGGTTCGGGCCCGGGATGGTCAAGGTCGGGATCACCGCCGTGGAGCGAGGATCGGCGCGTCTGCTGGAGCAGGGTGCCGTCTGCTTCAGCTGGCTGGGTCTGGGTCCGCTGATGGCGGCGCGGCGGGCGGAAGAACTGCTGCGGGCCGCCCTCCAGGTGCCGGACCGTGTCCCGTACGCCGAGAAGCGCCTCGTCCGGTCCCGTCTGCCGGCTTCGGCGGCGGAACGGGCGGCTGAAGTGGAGGCCCTGCACCGGCGGGCGTTCGCGCTGGCCGCCTGGCCCGAGTCGCTGCGCCGGGAACCCTGCCAGGTCGTCGACCAGGTGGAGGTGTTCGGCCTCACCGACCTGCCGACCGCCGTCGGGGAGGTGACGGAACTGGTCGCGGGCGGCGGGGTGGGCGGGGATCTGCTCGCGGCCGCGGGCCCCGACCTGCATGTGGCCACCGTGCACGGCGTGGTCGTGCTCGACACCCGGCTGATGACCGGGTGGGACATCGTGCCGGTCGCAGGCGAGGGCGGATTCACGCTCCCGGTGAAGAAGTTCAAGGGGGCGGCGGGGGTGCAGGACGGGCTCTTCTGAGCGGGTGAACCGAGGGGCGGCGGACGACGGTTGACAAGCGACAAGGGTGGTGGAGAAGAGCCGTGGACGTCATCGTCCAGCGAGTGCGGGTGACCTGAAGGACTCGTTCGGCAGCGGACCCGATCGTTCAGGCTTCCTTGCCGGCCGACTCGTCGCTCTTCGGCCCGATGCATTTGACCCGTCGCGGGCGGCTCGACCTGCAGGAACTCCGGTGCGACCGTGGGCGGTCGCTGAAGACCAGGTGAAGGCAGCCGTCTCCGCGGGCCATGTCGAAGTTGCGTTTTCCCCGCCCGAGTGGTCTCTTGCAGCGCCGCGGATCGGAGAGACCACGTACGTGAAAAGCCCTGATCCGTACGACGAGTTGTCCATCAAGGCCGCCCCCGGGACGGCACCGGCCCGCGTCCTGCCGCCCGGTGCCTGGCGGCAGTCCCAGGCAGGCGCTTGCTGCACGGGCGGGTGCCCTACGCACCCACCTCGCCGTCGTGCGGGTGCCGGTGCTGCTCGGTAGGCTCTCATCGGTGGCTCATCGGCGCTTCGTCGGCGTCCCCGGGCCGGTGGCGGAAGCACATGATCCGCACAGCCGGGAACGGGTGTGATCAGGAGTTCGTACGCACGTGACGGGATTCCCAGGCGTTGCCTGAGAGACTCCTGTGTGTTTCTCAGGGAAAACACAGATTACTGAAAGCGTGTTCTCAGAGGGTCCCGACATGGTGTCCACCATGACCACGACCTCGCCCCAGGGGCGCACCGAACTGCTGAGGCCGGACGGGAGCCCCGTCCGAGTGCTTGTGGTGGACGACGAACTGTCAATCACCGAACTCCTGTCCATGGCCCTCCGTTACGAGGGCTGGCAGATCAGGAGTGCGGGAGACGGACAGGGCGCCCTGCACACCGCCCGGGAGTTCCGCCCCGACGCCGTGGTCCTCGACATGATGCTGCCCGACATGGACGGCCTCACCGTGCTGGGACGCCTGCGGCGCGAACTGCCTGACGTGCCGGTGTTGTTCCTGACCGCGAAGGACGCGGTCGAGGACCGGATCGCGGGTCTCACCGCCGGTGGCGACGACTACGTCACCAAGCCCTTCAGCCTCGAAGAGGTCGTGGCCCGGCTGCGCGGGCTGATCCGCCGCTCCGGTGCGGCCGACCGGCGGTCCGACTCGGTGCTCGTCGTCGGCGACCTCACCCTCGACGAGGACAGCCACGAGGTCTCGCGGGCCGGGGAGTCGATCCACCTCACGGCCACCGAGTTCGAGCTGCTGCGCTTCCTGATGCGCAACCCGCGGCGCGTGCTCAGTAAGGCCCAGATCCTGGACCGGGTGTGGTCCTACGACTTCGGCGGCCAGGCCAACGTCGTCGAGCTGTACATCTCGTACCTGCGCCGGAAGATAGACGCCGGGCGGGAGCCGATGATCCACACCCGGCGAGGTGCCGGTTATCTGATCAAGCCCGCGGCCTCATGAGCGGGCGACGACGGCCGCGTACGCAGAAGCGACGAGCGGGAAAGCCGCGCACCCTGCGGACCCGGCTCGTCGTCGCGTCCGTGGTGCTGATCGCGGTGATCTGCGCGGTGATCGGTTCGGTGACGACCCTTGCGCTGAGGTCTCATCTGTACACCGAGCTGGACAAGCAGCTGGGTGAAGTCGGGAAGCGCGCGTCCGGTGCGTTCGGGCCAGCGGCCCCTGGCAAGGACGGGAACGGCGCGCCCGGCCAGCAGAGCAACGGGCAGGATGATCACGCGCGCGACCACACGACCAACCTCACGAACTTCGTGGCCCGGGGGCCGCAGCCCACGTCCGCCACGATCGCCGCCACGGTCGTGAACGGCTCCGCCACTTCGGGGAAGGTGGGCCGCAAGTCGACCTCCACCTTCGAGATGAGCGCGGTGTCACTCACCAGCGCCCAACTGGCTGCCCTCAACTCCGTTGCCCAGGACGACAACAATCACACGGTGGACATCCCGGGGCTGGGCTCCTACCGCGTCTCGTACGTCCACGGCCCCAACGGCAGTTACTACGTCGGCATCCCCACCAAGGACACCGACAACACCATCAACACCCTGATCCTCGTGGAGATCAGCGTCACCGCCGCCGGTCTCGGTGCCGCCGTCATCGCCGGTTATGTGCTCGTCGGCGTAGCCACCCGCCCCCTCCGCAAGGTCGCCGCCACCGCCACCCGGGTCTCCGAACTCCCGCTGCACACCGGCGAGGTGAACCTCAGCGAGCGGGTGCCGGACACCGAGTGCGACCCGCACACCGAGGTCGGCCAGGTCGGCGCAGCGCTCAACCGCATGCTCGACCACGTCCACGGGGCGCTGCACGCCCGTCAGCAGAGCGAGATGCGGGTACGGCAGTTCGTCGCCGACGCCAGCCACGAACTGCGCACCCCGCTCGCCTCCATCCGCGGCTACGCCGAGCTCACCCGGCGGGGCCGTGAGCAGGTCGGGCCCGACACCCGGCACGCCCTGGGCCGTATCGAGTCCGAGGCCGGGCGGATGACCCTCCTCGTGGAGGACCTGCTGCTGCTCGCCCGGCTCGACGCCGGGCGTCCGCTGCAGTTCGAGCACACCGACCTCATCCCGCTCGTCGTCGACACGATCAGCGACACGCGCGCCGCCGGCATGGACCACAACTGGCGCCTCGACCTGCCCGACGAGCCGGCGCTGGTCGCCGCCGACGCGGCCCGGATCCAGCAGGTGCTGATCAACCTGCTCGGCAACGCCCGCAAGCACACCCCGCCGGGCACCACGGTCACCGCCCGCATCCAGCGGCGCGGGCCGTGGATGTGCGTGGACGTCGAGGACAACGGCCAGGGCATCCCGCCGGATCTGCTGCCGCACGTCTTCGAGCGGTTCGCGCGCGGTGACTCCGCGCGCTCGCGGTCCACGGGTTCCACCGGTCTCGGCCTCGCCATCGTCCAGGCGGTCGCGACCGCACACGGCGGTGCCGTCACCGTGGACAGCGTGCCCGGCCGCACGGTGTTCACCCTCTACCTGCCCGCGCTCGCCCCGGCGGGCCCCCGGCCGGACTCCGAAACCAACTGGCAATCGCACTCACAGGTCCAGCACAGTGCCACCACATGGGTGGAACAGGGGGCTTGACGAGAGTCGGTGCCATGCGAACCGACTCTTCTCCCGGCACCCTGCCGGCGCGGGAGCACCTCCCGGCCGGAGACGCCGGTACGCCTGTCCTGGACGTAGTGATCCCCGTCTACAACGAGGAGAAGGACCTCGGCCCATGCGTCCTCAGACTGCATGAGCACCTCAAGCGCACATTCCCGTACGCGTACCGCATCACCATCGCGGACAACGCGTCCACGGACACCACCCCCCAGGTGGCGAAGCGGCTTGAGGCGGAGATCGCCGAGGTGACGTCGTTCCGGCTGGAGCAGAAGGGCCGCGGCCGTGCGCTGCGGACCGTCTGGTCGGCCTCGGACGCGCCGATCCTCGCCTACATGGACGTCGACCTGTCGACCGACCTGAACGCTCTGCTGCCCCTGGTGGCGCCGCTCATCTCCGGCCACTCCGACCTGGCGATCGGTTCCCGGCTGGCCCGCTCGTCGCGCGTGGTGCGCGGCGCCAAGCGGGAGTTCATCAGCCGCTCGTACAACCTGATCCTGCGCGGCTCGCTGCAGGCCCGCTTCTCGGACGCGCAGTGCGGCTTCAAGGCGATACGCCGCGATGTCGCGCAGGTGCTGCTGCCCCTGGTCGAGGACACCGGCTGGTTCTTCGACACCGAGATGCTGGTGCTCGCCGAGCGCGCGGGCCTGCGGATCCACGAGGTGCCGGTCGACTGGGTCGACGATCCCGACTCGACCGTGCACATCGTGAAGACGGCGACCGAGGACCTGAAGGGCGTGTGGCGGGTCGGCAAGGCGCTGACCACCGGTGCGCTGCCGCTGGACCGGCTCACCCGCCCGTTCGGCGACGACCCGCGCGACCGCGACGTCCAGGACGTGCCCAAGGGCCTGGCCCGCCAGCTCGTCGGGTTCTGCGTGGTCGGCGGCCTGTCGACCCTCTTCTACCTGCTCCTCTACAGCGTCTGCCGGCAGTTCTCCGGTTCGCAGATCGCCAACGCGCTCGCGCTGCTGGTGTCGGCGGTGGCGAACACGGCCGCCAACCGGCGCCTGACCTTCGGGGTGCGCGGCCGGGGCGGGGCGGTCCGGCACCAGGCGCAGGGCCTGGTCGTCTTCGGCATCGGCCTCGCGCTGACCAGTGGCTCCCTCGCCGCCCTGAACGCGGCGAGCAGCGACCCCTCGCACTCCACCGAGCTGGCGGTACTGATCACCGCCAACCTCGCGGCGACCGTGCTGCGCTTCCTGCTCTTCCGCGCCTGGGTCTTCCCGGACCGGGACGGCACCGGAGGGCCCGAGTCGACGGTGGTGGCGGCGCACGCCCCGTCGTCGCCGACCTACCAGACCGGCGGACTCCCGTCGTACCAGCAGCCGTTCGAGCCGCGGGGCCCCCTTCCGCAGCGCCCGGCGCAGCAGCCGTACGCCCCGCAGGGCACCACGACCACCCAGTTCCGCGCCGGTGAAGCCGCGGACGGCACCTGGAGGGACAGCACCATGCGGTTGCAGCCGGTGCGCCCCCACGACAGCGATCCGGGGGAACCCCGATGAGTACGAACACCGACCACCTGGCCCAGTGGGGGCCGCCACCGACCGCACCGCCCACGGCTCCCCCGCAGCCGCAGCCGCAGCCGCAGCCGCCGATGCCGTACTTGCCTGGCAGACAGGACGGGCAGGACGGGCAGCACGGGCAGGACGCACGGGATGCGCGGGGCGAACGGCGTCAACGGGGTGAACCGGGCGGCCAGGGCGCCTCGCCGGTCCCTGGGGCGGGGGAGCCGAAGCAGCCGTTCGCCCGGAGGCTCTGGCGCGGCCGGCCCGAGGACCCGCGCTGGGCGCGCCCGGCCTTCCTCGGCCTGCTGCTCGCCACCGCGGTGCTGTACTTCTACAACCTGAGCGTCAACGGCTACTCCAACTCCTTCTACTCGGCCGCCGTCCAGGCCGGCACCAAGAGCTGGAAGGCGATGTTCTTCGGCTCGCTGGACGCGGGCAACGCGATCACCGTCGACAAGCCCTCGGTGTTCATGTGGCCGATGGAGATCGCGGCCCGGATCTTCGGCCTGAACTCCTGGACGATCCTCGGCCCCGAGGTCCTCATGGGCGTCGGCACGGTCGCGGTCGTCTACGCCTCGGTGCGCCGCCGGTTCAGCCCCGCGGCCGGCCTGGTCGCGGGCGCCGTGCTCGCGCTCACCCCCGTCGCGGCGCTGATGTTCCGGTTCGACAACCCGGACGCCATGCTGGCCCTGCTGATGGCGCTGGCCTGCTACTTCGTGGTCCGGGCCGTCGAGGACGGGCGTACCAGGTGGCTGGTGTGGGCTGGCGTGGCGATCGGCTTCGCCTTCCTCGCCAAGACGCTGCAGGCGTTCCTGATCCTGCCGGCGCTGGCGTTCGTGTACGCGGCCGTCGGCCCGCACACGTGGAGGAAGCGGCTCGGGCAGCTGGCTCTGGCGACCGGCGCGCTGGTCGTCTCCGGCGGCTGGTGGGTGGCGATCGTCGAGCTGTGGCCGGCGTCCTCCCGCCCCTACATCGGCGGCTCCCAGGACAACAGCTTCCTGTCGCTGACCTTCGGCTACAACGGCCTCGGCCGCATCAGCGGCGACGAGACCGGCAGCGTCGGCGGCGGGGGCGGCGGCACCGGCTCGGGCCAGTGGGGCGAGACCGGCTGGGACCGGATGTTCAACTCCGAGATCGGCGGCCAGATCTCCTGGCTGATCCCGGCCGCGCTGATCCTCCTCGTCGCCGGTCTGGTGGCGACCCGCAGGCTGCGGCGGACCTCGGTGACCCGGGCCTCGTTCCTGGTCTGGGGCGGCTCGCTGCTGATGACCATGGTGGTGTTCAGCTACATGGCGGGCATCTTCCACCAGTACTACACGGTCGCCCTCGCCCCCTACATCGCCGCCGTGGTCGGCATGGGCGCCGGGCTGCTGTGGGAGAAGCGCGCCGAGCTGTGGGCGTCGATCACCCTCGCCGCAGCCGTGGTCTCGGCCGCGGTCTGGGGCTACGTCCTCCTGAACCGGACCTCCGGCTACCTGCCCTGGCTGAAGTACCTGGTCCTGGTCGGCGGCCTGGCCGCCGCGCTGGGACTGATCTTCGCGGGGCGGATCTCGCGCCGGCTCGCCCTCGGGGCGGCCGCGGTCGGCCTGGTGGCCGCGCTGGCGGGCCCCACCGCGTACACCCTCAGCACGGTGAACTCCGCGCACACCGGTTCCATCCCGACCGCCGGTCCGGCGGGCGCCGGCATGATGGGCTTCGGCGGCGGTGGCGGTCCCGGCGGCGGCCGGGGCGGCTTCGGCGGCGGCATGGGCGGCTTCGGCCAGAACCAGCAGGGCGGCAACGGCACCACGCAGGGTCAGGGGCAGGGGCAGGGGCAGGGCCAGAACGGCACCGGCGGATTCCCGGGCGGTGGCACCGGCGGCTTCGGCCAGAACCAGCGGAACGGCAACGGCAGCACGCAGAACGGCACCGGCGGCTTCCCCGGCGGCGGCGCGAGGGGCGAGGCCGGTGGTATGGGCGGCGGCGGTGGTGTCGGCGGCCTGCTGAACGGCGCGACGGTCAGCTCCGCGGCCAAGGCCCTGCTGCAGAAGAACTCCTCGCAGTACACCTGGGTCGCCGCGGCCATCGGCGCCCAGAACGCGGCGAGCTACCAGCTCTCCACCGGCGACGCGGTGATGGCGATCGGCGGCTTCAACGGCACCGACCCGTCCCCGACGCTGGCCCAGTTCGAGAAGTACGTGGCGGACGGCAGGATCCACTACTTCATCTCCTCCGGCACCGGCGGCGGCATGATGGGCGGCAGCAGCAGCGGCACCGCCTCGCAGATCACCTCCTGGGTCGAGAAGAACTTCAAGAAGGTGACGGTGGGTTCGTCCACCTTCTACGACCTCACACAGAAGGCGAGCAGCGACTGACGGGCTCCTGAACAGCGGCGCAAGGGCGGTGACTCCTCGGTCACCGCCCTTTGCCGTATGCCACCCGCATCCCTGCGCTGTACGACGTATAGGAACTGCCTTACGGAGAAGGCCGGGGTGGGCGTCGGGATCAACGGCACGCTGGCCGAGTTCGGGAACGGGCTGGGGGTGGCCGTGCTGGGAGCCGTCCTGAGTTCTGCGGTGGCCTCGGGCAAGTCGCTGTCGGCGGGGCTGCTGCGGAGGGCGGAGAGGAATGCCGCCTGAGAGGGAGGGGGTATGTGTCGGTTTGCGGGTGCGGCCCCGCGCCCCCGAAGAGGCGCTGGAGTTCTAGCATCGTGGGAAGTGGTCGCGGAGGAAGGTGTGTCTATGGCGCGGGCCAGCGTGTGGCTGGAGGAGAAGGGCGGGAAGGGCGGGAAGGGCGGTCGTAGTGGTCAGCCGTCCGGGCTCGACCGGGCCAGGATCACCTCCGTCACCGTGCGGCTCCTCGACGCCGACGGGCTCGACAGGTTCTCCATGCGGCGGCTGGCGGCCGAGCTGAAGGTGACCGCCATGTCCGTGTACTGGTACGTCGACACCAAGGACGACCTGCTCGAACTGGCCCTTGACGCGGCCTTCGGCGAGCTGCGCCTGCCCGATGCCGAGGCCGGCGACTGGCGGGACCGACTGCGGGCGCTGGCCACGGAGTACCGCGCCCTGCTGGTCCGCCACCCCTGGCTCTCCCCGCTGGCCGGCCGCTACCTGAACATCGGCCCCCACTCGCTCGCGTTCTCCCGCGTGGTCCAGCGAGTGGTCCGCCGCGCCGGCCTGCCCGCGCACGGCGTGACGGGCGCGATCGCGGCCGTCTTCCAGTTCGTCTACGGCTACGGCACGATCGAGGGCCACTTCGCCGCGAGGGTGGCGGCGGCCGGCATGACCCCCGACGAGTACTTCGACTCCGCGATGGACGCCGTGACGGAGGCCCCCGACACCGCGCGGATCATCGAGGAGTCGAGGGACCTCATGGCGGCCAGAGGCGGCGACACCGTCGCCGACATGCTCGACAGGGACTTCACCTTCGCCCTGGACCTGCTGGTCGCTGGAATCGAGGCGATGGCGCAGCGCCCCTGAAGGGGCGCGGAGAACTGCGCGGGCAGCCACCACGCACCGTTACCCGCGCACGCACACCGCACCCACCCCGCTAGGCGCCGGGCGCAGCCAGCCGCGCCGGAAAACCGCCGGTGGCCACCGGCCCCCACTTCTCCGGCGTCACCCGGATCATGGACTTCCCCTGCTTCACCATCGCCGCCCGGTACTCGTCCCAGTCCGGGTGCTCCCCGGCGATGTTCCGGTAGTACTCCACCAGGGGCTCCACCGACTCGGGCGAGTCGATCACCTCGGCCCTTCCGTCCACCTGCACCCACGGCCCGTCCCAGTCGTCGCTCAGCACGATCAGGCTCACCCGGTCGTCCCGCTTCGCGTTCCGTGTCTTCGCCCGCTCGGGGTACGTGGAGACGACGATGCGTCCGGAGTCGTCGACCCCGCAGGTCAGCGGCGACCCCTGCGGGCTCCCGTCGGTGCGTCGGGTGAGCAGGATCGCGCGGTGGCGAGGTCGTACGAAGTCCAGCAGTTCGTCGAGGGAGACGGCGGTGTTCGTCGCGATGTTCGGTGCCATGGCGCCAGCCTAGGCCCGGTGGGGCCGCTCAGCCTGACCCTGCCGGGCACACCTTTCCGCGCGTGGCGTGGCCCAAGGTGCGGACGGCGGGCAGCGCGGCATGCTTCGCTGACCTCATGCAAGCTGTGGTCACCAGCCTCATAGCCGTGCTCGGCACCCTGCTCGGCTCCGCCCTGACCTACCGGTTCCAGCGCCGTACCGAGAGCCGGGCGGAGCAGTTCACCCGCGGCGAGCGGCTGCGCCAGGAACGCATCGACGCCTTCAGCGAGTTCGGCGGCGCGCTGGCCAACTACCGGCGCGGCCAGATGGACTACTGGTTCGCCAAGCACGACGGCCGCACGGTCGGGGAGGAGTCCCTCCATGAGCTGCGCCGGGAGGCCCAGCGGCTGCGGGCCGCGGCCATGGAGGCGATGTTCCGGTCCGAACTGCTGACCCACTCCGCGGAGCTCGACGCGCTGGGGCGGCGGGCCCTCAAGTCGGTCGAGCGCCTGGCCGGTGCCGGGTCGCGGGAGGAGCTGGCCCCGGCCCGGGAGGCGTCACGGTCCCTGATCTACGAGTTCATCGCGGTGTCGCGGTCGCACATCCCGGGGGTGTACGGCGAGGAGCGCCCCGCTCCCCGCCCCGACCAGCCCTAGGCCCAAGCCCACCCCTGGCCCAAGCCCACGCCTGGCCCATGCCCACCCCTGGCCCAAGCCCACGCCCAC
This sequence comes from Streptomyces sp. NPDC051987, assembly GCF_040680735.1. Taxonomy (NCBI): domain Bacteria; kingdom Bacillati; phylum Actinomycetota; class Actinomycetes; order Kitasatosporales; family Streptomycetaceae; genus Streptomyces; species Streptomyces sp. NPDC051987. The sequence goes on from NZ_JBFAXI010000008.1 coordinate 119,738, forward strand.
GCCTAGGCCTGCGGCAGCGACTCGCCCTGCACCGCCTGGATCTCCAGTTCCACCTTGAGGGTCGTGCCGATGGCGGCGATGCCCGCCTGCACGACCTGGTTGTAGTTCATCGCGAAGTCCTCGCGGTGCAGTTCCGTCGTCGCGCGGAACGCGGCGCGCGTGCCGCCCCACGGGTCGGCGCCGGTGCCGAGGTAGGCGAGGGCGAGGTCGACCGGTCGTACGACACCGCGCAGCGACAGCTCGCCGTGGACCGTCCAGCGGTCGGAGCCGGCCGCCGTCAGGCCCGTCGAGGTGTAGGTGATCTCGGGGTGGTGGTCGACGTCCAGGAAGTCCGCGGAGCGCAGGTGGGTGTCGCGCATGCCGTTGCCGGTGTCGATGGAGGCGGCGCGGATGACCGCGTGGACCCGGGACTTGCCGACGTCGTCGGGGGCGATCTCGATGCCGGCGGAGAAGTCCGTGAACCGGCCGCGGACGCTGGAGATGCCCAGGTGCTGGGCGACCGCGCCCACGGTGGAGTGTGCGGGGTCCACCGTCCACGGGCCGGGCGGGGGCAGTTCGGTGCCGCCCTGCCGCGCCAGTGTCACCGTGCCGACCTCGGCGCGGCCGCTCGCGGTCACGATGGCGCTGGAGGCGGCGGGCGCGTAGCCCACGGCCGTGACGATGACGGTGTACGCGCCCGGCGCGAGCGGGTTCGGGTCGCGCACCGTGCCCTCGTCGTCGGCCTCGGCGCGCAGCACCTGGCTGCCGGTCATGTCGGTCACCGTGACGACCGCGTGCGACACGGCCCATCCGTCCCGGGTACGGATCCTCGCGGTCAGTCCCATCCCGTCTCTCCCTGCGAACACTCGAACGGTCATCTGATGAACCAGTCAAACGATTACAAATCGGCCTCGTGGAACCGGCCCGCGGCAGGCGCCTCCTGGTGGGCGCGCCCGCCACGGGCCGGAGCCGGAACTACTCGCCGGGGTGGGAGAGCTCGATGTCGTGGTCGTCGACACCCGCGCCGGTGACGTGCAGGGCCGTGGCGACCGGCGGGTAGCCCGTCGCGATCACGGTGTAGTCCCCGCCGTCCAGGTCGGCGAAGGCGTACGCGCCGTCCACGCCGGTGGTGGCCGTGCCGACCACGTTGCCCGCCGCGTCCACCAGGGTCACCCGCGCGTCGGCCAGCGGGCCGTGCGGGGCCCGTACGACGCCCTGGAGCTGGGCGCCGGCGTCCAGGTCGACCTCGATCCGGGTGACGCCGGTGCCGCCGATCTCGACCGGCACGGCGCGGGGCCGGTACCCGGCCGCGTTCACCGCGACCGTGACGATCCCCGGCACCAGCTCGCCGAAGCGGAAGTCGCCCTGCTCACCGGTGGCCGCGGAGGCCAGCAGGTCGCCGCGCACGTCGGTGACGATGACCATCGCGTCCTTGACCGGCAGCGCGCTGCCGGCGCCGCGGACCACACCGCTGAGGCCGCTGGTGCCGCTGAGCAGGATGTCGTACGCCACCGGCTCCTCGCCCACCACGATCGTGGACGCCTGCGGCTGGTAGCCGTCGGCGGAGGCGATCAGCACGTACGAGCCCGCACCGGGCGCGTCCAGCCGGTAGGAACCGTCGTGGCCCGCGACCGAGCGGCCCAGCTGACGGCCCGCCAGCGAGATCAGGGTGACCGCGGCCTGCGCGACCGGGGCGCTCTCGGCACCGCGCACGAAGCCGTGCACCGGGATGCCGACGGAGCCCGCCGACTGCTCGGGAGCGGCGATGGTGGCGACGGCGGCGTACTGCCGTTCCGTGCCCTCCGGAGCGAGCTCCGCGGTGCTCACCACCGGGGCGGCCCAGCTGGGCACCTGCTGCTCCTCACCCGGCGTGGCGACGGCGGCAGCGGCGGGCACCGCCGTGGGGCTTCCCGCGTCCGCCTCCTCGGCGGCCTGGGCGAGCGCACCCTTGGTCCTCAGCGGGACCTCCTTGATGAACAGGCTGATCAGGAAGGCGAGGGCCGCGAGACCGCCGGCGATCAGGAAGACGTCGGCGATGGCGTGGCCGTAGGCGCTCTCCATGAGGGTGCGCAGCGGCGCGGGCAGCTTGCCCAGGTCCGGGAGGCTGTCGTCGGACGAGCTGGAACCGGCCAGGGCGACCTGGTACTTGTGCGGGAGGGCGGCGGCGCCCTCGGTCACGTAGTGCGTGATCCGGCGGGCCATCACCGCGCCGAGCGCCGAGACGCCGACCGCACCGCCCAGCGAGCGGAAGAAGGTGACCGTGGAGCTGGCCGAGCCGAGGTCGCTCGGGGCGACCTGGTTCTGGGTGCAGAGCACGAGGTTCTGCATCATCATGCCGATGCCGAGGCCCAGCAGCGCCATGAAGATCGACATCTTCCAGTACGCCGTGTCGTAGCGGATGGTCCCGAGCAGCCCGAGGCCCGCCGTCACCAGCACGCCACCGCTCACCAGCCAGGCCTTCCAGCGGCCGGTGCGGGTGATGAACTGGCCCGAGACGGTGGAGGAGATGAACAGACCGCCGATCATCGGGATGGTCATCACACCGGACATCGTCGGGGACTTGTCGCGGGCCAGCTGGAAGTACTGGCTGAAGAACACCGTGCCGGTGAACATCGCGACACCGACGAACAGGGAGGCCAGCGAGGCCAGCGTGATGGTGCGGTTCCGGAAGAGCCGCAGCGGGATGATCGGCTCCTTGGCCTTCGACTCGACGAGCACGAAGATCAGACCGAGGGCGATCGAACCGCCCACCATCGCGTACGTCTGCCAGGAGATCCAGTCGTACTTGTCACCGGCGAAGGTGACCCAGACCAGCAGCAGCGACACCGCGGCGGCGACGAAGAACGCGCCGGCCCAGTCGACCTTCACGTCCCGCTTCACGACCGGCAGGTGCAGGGTCTTCTGCAGCACGATCAGCGCGATGACGGCGAAGGGGACGCCGACGTAGAAGCACCAGCGCCAGCCCAGCCACGAGGTGTCCGTGATGACACCGCCGAGCAGCGGGCCGCCGACGGTGGCCACGGCGAAGGTCGCGCCGAGGTAGCCGGAGTAGCGGCCGCGCTCGCGCGGCGAGATCATCGCGGCCATGACGATCTGGGCGAGCGCCGACAGACCGCCGACGCCGATCCCCTGGACGACACGGCAGGCGATGAGCATGCCCGCGTTCTGCGACAGACCGGCCGCCGCGGAGCCCGCGACGTAGATCACCAGGGCTATCTGGACCAGGATCTTCTTGCTGTACAGGTCGGCGAGCTTGCCCCAGAGCGGGGTGGTCGCGGTCATGGCCAGCAGGGAGGCGGTGACGACCCAGGTGTAGGCGGACTGGCCGCCGCCCAGGTCGGTGATGATGTGCGGCAGGGCGTTGGTGACGATCGTGGACGACAGGATCGCCACGAACATGCCGAGCAGCAGGCCCGAGATGGCCTCCATGATCTGCCGGTGCGTCATCGGGGTCTGCTCGGCGGAGCCTCCCCCGTGCGGCTTGGCATGAGCCCGCACACCGGCTGGTGTGGTCGTTGCCATGAGCTTCCTTTTCTTCGTCTTATGCGGGTGTACGGGTGGTCGACGGTTCGAGTACGGGCGTGGGGGCGCGGGCGGTGGAGGGGACCATGGCCGTGGCCTTCGCTGCGGACCCCGCTCCGGCCGCGGCCGGGGGCTTCGCTGCGCCGGGGGCCGGAGCCGGGACGGCGGCGGGCCGGAGGTGCGGGGCCGCGGCACGGCAGTCGCCGAAGCTGGCGCGGAGCCGGGTCATCAGCCTGATCAGCTGGTCGACCTCCTCGTCGCTCCAGTCGCCCAGCCGCTCGGCGAGCAGTTCGGTGCTGCGCCGGGACAGGTCCGCGAGGGTCGCCTCGCCCGCGGGGGTGAGGTGCAGGATGCGGGAGCGCTTGTCCGCCGGGTCGGCGGAGCGCTCGATCCAGCCGCGCTCGGCGGCGTGCGCCACGTGCCGGCTGGTCACCGACATGTCCACGGCGAGCAGCTCGGCGAGCTTGCTCATGCGCATGGAACCGTGGCGGCCGAGCAGCGTCAGCACCGTCGCCGAGCCTGCGGGGCACTCGGGCGGGAGGATGCGCCCCAGGTCCCGTTTCACGGCTCCGACGGCGCTGAGCTGACGCGCAAGCTCCTCGAACTGCGCCTGCTCCGCCATCCCGTACACCTCCTCACGACCGTATTCGTTGCTTGGGGCAACCATAGATCTGCTTGGTTGCCGCAGGCAAATAATCTGGCCGGGGTGCGCATAAAAACTTGGCAAAGGCACGTATTGCGCCCGTAAACACGCAGGTGGGGTCGGTCGCACGCGGGGGAGGCCCCCCACTTGGGCCGCACCGACGGATTCGCTAGTGTCTCGGGCCATGGCTAACACCCAGGGCCCCCAGGGCAATTACGACCCCGCCGGCAGCACCCAGATGTTCCGCGCGTTCGTCGACGAGGCCCCGCAGGCGTCCCAGCAGACGGCGACCACCTACTCCTCCTCCGGCCCCCGCCTCGGCCTGATCCTCGGCGTCGTCGCCGTGGTGGTCGTGGTGGCGGCGGTGGCCTGGCTCGCGCTCATGTAGGACGGCGGCCACGCCGCGGTACGACGAGGGAACCCGGGGACGCGTGCCCCGGGCCTTCGGCGTGCTCAGCTCCAGTCGACGCCCGCGACCCGGGTCTCGACGTGCATGCCCAGCGGCACGCGCCAGTCGTCCACGCAGACCGTCCAGGTCCTGCTGACGCGGGCGCCGGGCCCGATCGGTGCCGGCAGCGGCTCGGTCGACGTGACGGTCGCCCAGTCGATGCCGAGGAGGTCGACGATGTGCGTGCCGAGCGTGACCGTGCCGGAACGGACCGGCGTACCGCCGGAGTTGACGAAAGTGACGGTCACCTTCTCGCACCACCGCTGGTCGGTGGCCGCACGGGTGGGGGCGCTCCAGGCGAGCGCCGCGGGTGCCGGAGAGGCCGAGGAGGCCGAGGAGCTGCCGGGGCGCGGTGAGCCCGGCACCGTAGGGCCGGAGGCCGGTGGCCGACCGCCGTCGCGGCCGGAAGCGGCGGGCGAGGACGGCGTCCGGGGTGAGGTCGCCGTGCCCGCAGTGGAGTTGTCGGTCGATGTGATGGTTCCGGTCGACCCGGTCGATCCGGCGTATCCGGATGCCGCGGCGGTCGATGGGCCGTCCGTCGGCGTGCCCTGACCGGCCGCCGTGCCGCCCCGGGTGTCCTTCGCGCCGTCCAGCGGTACCAGCGTCACCGACCCCGTCGGCCGCGCTGACGTGCCCGGCTCGCCGCCTGCCGCCCCCACCGCCGTGTAGCCGCCGTCGCCGCCGCCCCCGCACGCCGTGAGTGCCGAGGCCAGGCAGGCGGCGACCACGGAGACAGCCGTGCCGCTGCCCCACCGGCCGCCCGGCGCCCCACGCGGACGTGCCGGGTCGGCCGCCGGCGCCGCGGGGGCCTCGGCCCCGCGGCCACGCGGTGCCCTGCGGATCGGTGCCCTGTGGGTCTGCGCGCCACGGAGAAGCATCGCGCCAGTGTGGCTGACGCTCCGTCAGTAAGGAAGCGGCAGGAGCGACCTCAGTCCGAGATCAGGCCCTCGCGGAGCTGGGACAGGGTGCGGGTCAGCAGGCGGGAGACGTGCATCTGGGAGATGCCGACCTCCTCGCCGATCTGGGACTGGGTCATGTTCGCGAAGAAGCGGAGCATGATGATCCGGCGTTCGCGCGGCGGGAGCTTGGCGAGCAGCGGCTTGAGCGACTCGCGGTACTCGACGCCCTCCAGGGCGGTGTCCTCGTAGCCGAGGCGGTCGGCCAGGGAGCCCTCGCCGCCGTCGTCCTCCGGGGCCGGGGAGTCGAGCGAGGAGGCGGTGTACGCGTTGCCGACGGCGAGGCCGTCGACCACGTCCTCCTCGGAGACGCCCAGGACGGCCGCGAGCTCCGTCACCGTCGGGGAGCGGTCCAGCTTCTGGGAGAGCTCGTCACTGGCCTTGGTGAGGGCCAGGCGCAGCTCCTGCAGCCGGCGCGGCACGCGCACCGACCAGGAGGTGTCACGGAAGAAGCGCTTGATCTCGCCCACGACCGTCGGCATCGCGAACGTCGGGAACTCCACGCCGCGTTCGCAGTCGAAGCGGTCGATCGCCTTGATCAGGCCGATGGTGCCGACCTGGACGATGTCCTCCATCGGCTCGTTGCGGCTGCGGAAGCGGGCCGCCGCGTAGCGCACGAGGGGGAGGTTGAGTTCGATCAGGGTGTCCCGGACGTAGGCACGCTCGGGGCTGTCCTCTTCGAGTGCGGCAAGGCGCAGGAACAGGGAGCGGGACAGGGTGCGGGTGTCGAGGTTCTCCGCGACCGCCGGGGCTTCCGGGGTCGGCGGGGCCTCCAGCGCCGGAGCGCCGTCGAGGGCGCCATCGATGCTGTCGAGCACGTCGATGGCGTCGAGCTCCTTGGGCGCTGCCTCGCTCTTCGTGGGCGTGAGCACCTTCGAGCTGCCCTGTTCTGCGGACATGCCACCCCCTTTGGGTCGCGGGACGGTCGCGGCGGCGTTCCCTGCGAGGAACGATGCCTTCACCTGAATACCGGAGCCGAAGCCCCGGCAAACGCGCTTCCGGCAGAATGTCACATGTCGGCAACACGCTGTAGTGACATGTCGACATGCGAGACGTGAATCCGCCCTGGAAGCAGGGGGTCTGACGCTTTTTCGCCCCTCAACTGTCGGGAAGTGCGCTGGTGAGCGATTCGCTCCCGTCAGTGATGGCTCGATCCTGTTTGCGGTTACGGTCGTACCAAGTCGCCCGGGGCGTGTCTCGGTCCGGTAACGGGGTCGTCGGACCGCCCCTACGCCTCGATGCGGTTCGCCGAGCGCAGGCGCTGGAAGCTGCGGGCGAGGAGGCGGGAGACGTGCATCTGGGAGACGCCGAGCTCCGCGCTGATCTGGGACTGGGTGAGGTTGCTGTAGTAGCGCAGCAGGAGGATCCGCTGCTCCCGCTCGGGGAGTTGGACGAGCAGGTGGCGGACCAGGTCGCGGTGTTCCACGCCGTCCAGGGCCGGGTCCTCGTACCCGATGCGGTCCAGAAGCCCCGGCAGCCCGTCGCCCTCCTGGGCGGCCTCCAGGGAGGTCGCGTGGTACGACCGCCCGGCCTCGATGCAGGAGAGCACCTCCTCCTCGCTGATCCGCAGCCGTTCGGCGATCTCGGCGGTGGAGGGGGAGCGGCCGAAGGCGGTGGTCAGGTCCTCGGTCGCGCTGTTGACCTGGACCCACAGCTCGTGGAGCCGGCGCGGCACGTGCACGGTGCGGACGTTGTCCCGGAAGTAGCGCTTGATCTCGCCGACGACGGTCGGCATGGCGAAGGTCGGGAACTGCACGCCCCGGTCCGGGTCGAAGCGGTCGATGGCGTTGATGAGGCCGATGGTGCCGACCTGGACGACGTCCTCCATGGGCTCGTTGCGGGAGCGGAACCGGGCGGCCGCGTAGCGCACGAGCGGGAGGTTCGCCTCGATGAGCGCCGCACGCACGCGGTTGTGCTCCGGCGTACCCGGTTTGAGCTCCTTGAGCTGGCCGAAGAGCACCTGGGTCAGCGCCCGGGTGTCGGCGCCCCGCCGTTTCTCGGGGGCGGGGGCGTCGGCCTGGGCGGGAGTCGCGGGAGCCATGGGGGCCATGGGGGCCCCGTGTGCCACGGGAGTCGAGGGAGTCTGAGCGGGGGCGGGCGCCTCTTCCTGGGGCGGCGCAGAACTGGCCGACACGGTCAACGCCACCTCTTCATCGGTCAATCATCCGTCAAAAGCGGTCATAGCATCACAAGACATGTGCACTGTGTGCAAGCACCTCATAACGTCGTGTTGGGTATTAATACGGGCAAGTTGAGGTGTAAGGCACAGTAAAGCCCCCCGCCGTCACGGGCGGGGGGCTCGGGGCCGGGAAGCGGCCGTACGGCTCAGAACTCGTAGTCGGCGATCACCCAGGTGGCGAACTCCCGCCACTGTGCGGCGGCCGCCTGGTGGGCCGGGTGCTCCAGGTACCGCTTCAGCGCGTCCCCGTCCTCGACCGACGAGTTGATCGCGAAGTCGTGGGCGATCGGGCGCTCGGTGATGTTCCAGCCGCACTCCCAGGAGCGCAGCTCCTCGATCTGGTCGCCCAGGGCGAAGAAGGCGTCGGCACCCGCGGCGACGCGCGGCTCCTCGCGCCCCACGCCCTCGTTGAGCTTGAAGAGGACCAGGTGGCGGATCATGGGTACTCCCGGTGGGTCTACTTCGCCCCGTTGGCCAGCCAGGTGAAGAACTGGCCGACGGCCTTTGCGGCGTCCGATATGCCCTGGAAGACTATCTGGACCCAGTCTGCCGCCCTGGGCGGGTCGGTGATGATCACGTAGAGCGCGAAGATCACGAGTGCGTAGACGGCGATCTTCTTGGCGTTCACCGCCACCTGGCCTCTCCCCTGTCTCCCGCCCGGTTCCCCCGGTTGACGGGCGCGAGTGTAACCCTCCGATCGTTTTGTATGACCAACGGCACGTGGGATGCCAGGTTTTTTTCTCCGAATCTCCGAATCTCCGAATCTCCGAATCTCCGGATCTCGGCGTCTCCGCACTGTGGTCGGTTCGCGTGACCGACCACGCGAACCGATCACGTGAACCGATCACGGGGGCCGGTCCGATGAAGGGTCGATGCGGTGGACGCGAACCCGCGGCAACCGGAGTCGAGAGGGAGAACGCGGATGCTGATGACAGCGATGGCCTTCGGCCTCGTCACCCTGCTGATCGTGCTCGTCGTGGCGGCGCTGCTCGACTGCGTCCGCACACCCGCGGAGCGGGTCAGGTACGTCCCGAAGTGGCTCTGGCTGCTGTTCCTGCTGCACACCCCGGTCTTCGGGGCCCTCGTCTGGAACTACGCGGGCAAGCGCCCCGCGCCCCTGGCGTCCGGGCCGGGACGGCTCCGGCCGTGACGTGACGTGTCCGGGGCGGAGCGAACGAGGGGCGGCTCCGATGCGGAGCCGCCCCTCGTGCGACAGCGGTAGCGGAGGGATTTGAACCCTCGGTGACTTGCGCCACACTCGCTTTCGAGGCGAGCTCCTTCGGCCGCTCGGACACGCTACCGAGGGAGACCTTACAGCACGGGAGGCCGTGCTCCGAAATCGGTATTCGGGGGCTGCGGCGGCCGGCTCAGCGGCCGCGGAAGAAGTCCGTGAGGAGGCGCGCGGATTCGGCTGCCAGGACGCCCTCGACGACCTCCGGGCGGTGGTTCAGGCGCCGGTCGCGGACGACGTCCCAGAGGGACCCGGCGGCTCCGGCCTTCTCGTCGCGGGCGCCGTAGACCACCCGGTCCACCCGGGACTGGACCAGGGCGCCGGCACACATCGTGCAGGGCTCCAGGGTGACGACCAGGGTGCAGCCGGTGAGCCGCCACTGCCCGAGCGCCGCGGCGGCACGGCGCAGGGCGAGCACCTCGGCGTGCGCGGTGGGGTCGCCGGTGGCCTCGCGCTCGTTGTGACCGGTCGCGAGGACCGTCGTACCGTCCGGGGACAGCACGACGGCGCCGACGGGAACGTCCCCGCCCCGGACGGCCTGGCCGGCCTCGTCCAGGGCGAGCCGCATCACGGCCCGCCAGCGGTCGCGTACCGGGTCGGGGGACCCGGGTGCCTCGTGGAAGGTCAGCGGACGGTCTCCAGGACGTCGGAGGCGCCCAGAGCCTCGGCGATCTCGCCGAGCGCGTCCTCGTCCAGCGACAGCAGCTCCTTCGCGCTCACGCCCAGGTCGTCCAGGATCGCGGCGTCGCCGACCGGGCCGGCCGGCACGGCGGAACCGTCCGCGTCGTCGTCCTCCTCGGCGTCGGGCTCACCGTCCTCGGTGCCGTCGAGGTCGAGGGCGTCCAGGTCGTCGGCGGGGTCCTTGGGCTCCCTTCCGAGCAGTTCGTCGGTGAGCAGGAGCTCCCCGTACGAGCTGCGGGCGGCGGCGGCTGCGTTGGAGACGAAGACCCTGGGGTCCTCCTCACCGTCGACGCGCACGACGCCGAACCAAGCGTCTTCCTGCTCGATGAAGACGAGCACCGTGTCGTCGGCCTCCGAGGCCGATTCCCGGGCCAGGTCGGCCAGGTCCGACAGGGTCTCCACATCGTCGAGCTCTGTGTCGCTCGCTTCCCACCCGTCTTCGGTGCGCGCGAGCAGTGCGGCGAAGTACACCGTGACTCTCCCACTGGTCTTAGGCGTGCCGGTTGGGGGTCCCCCCGGCGGAGGTTCTGGGTGGGGAGAGCTGTGCTCCAAGCCCCGCCCACTCGGAATCGTGGCAGAAACAAGGCGTTCAGGGGACGTCTTCGGCTCCCTGTGTCTGGCAGTTTTGATCGCACGTATGCAAAGAGGCATCCACGCGTCCGTCAACGCAGTCACCAGCGCACTCGTTGCCGCCACCTGCGGATCGTACGCGGGTTTTCCCGCGGCCCACGCACGGCCTTCCCTGTGACTGACCGCAACGCGCTACAAGCAGTGGATCTTTGCCGAAGGATCGGCTTTACGTCTCTTACCGGATCTTGCCGAGTCCTGCGGGGGCTTGCCGTCCTCCTGCCGACTGCCGGCGGGCCGGGCGAGTCGTGGCGGCCCATGGGGTCCATGGCGACTCATGGCGAGTCGTGGCGGCACGCGGCGGCTCGTTGGGGCACACGGCGGCACACGGCGGCTCGTTGCGGCTCACGGTGGACTCTTACCGGTTCCTACCAGCGGAACGTCCGCATGCGCATCGCGTGCCGCAGACGCGCCACCTTGGCGCGGCGGGGCTGGACCCGGTCGCGCAGCGCCCGCGCCTCCGCGAGCTCACGCAGGAACCGGGCCCGGCGGCGCCGCCGCTCGGACTCCGTCTCGCCCTCGGGCGCGCCGTAGGCGCGGTCGGGCCGCTCCGGCGGCCCAGGAAGTTCAGGCACGTCACACCACCCCAGTCCGACACCTCCACTTTCCCCCGGATGGGCGGTTTGATGCCAGGGTGTGCCCGCGCGGGCCTGCACGAGGTGGGCGGGGGCCCGGTTACTGTTGTGGACATGCGTCTCCACGTCGTCGACCACCCCCTGGTCGCCCACAAGCTCACCACGCTCCGCGACCAGCGCACCGACTCCGCGACGTTCCGGCGGCTCGCCGACGAACTGGTCACCCTGCTCGCCTACGAGGCGACGCGGGACGTGCGGACCGAGGCCGTCGACATCCAGACCCCGGTGGCCGCCACGACCGGCGTCAAGCTCGCCCGGCCGCGCCCGCTGGTGGTGCCGATCCTGCGGGCCGGGCTCGGCATGCTGGACGGCATGGTCCGGCTGCTGCCGACCGCCGAGGTGGGCTTCCTGGGCATGATCCGCAACGAGGAGACGCTGCAGGCGTCCACGTACGCCTCGCGGATGCCGGAGGACCTCTCGGGGCGCCAGGTGTACGTCCTGGACCCGATGCTGGCCACGGGCGGCACGCTGGTCGCGGCGATCCGCGAGCTCATCAAGCGCGGTGCCGACGATGTGACGGCGGTCGTCCTGCTGGCCGCGCCGGAGGGCGTCGAGCTGATGGAACGGGAGTTGGCGGGAACGCCGGTCACGGTGGTGACGGCGGCCGTGGACGACCACCTCAACGAGCACGGCTACATCGTGCCGGGGCTGGGGGACGCGGGCGACCGGCTGTACGGGGCGGCCGAGTAGCAGCCGTCCGTCCTGCCGGGCCGAAGCCTGGCGATTCGCTTCGGCGCCTGGGGGCGTGGGGTGCGTCGGCGGCCGCGGGTTCGTCGTGGTCGGTCGCGCCCACGCGGCGGAGCCGCATGATCAATACAGCCCCCGCGCCCCTTCAGGGTGTTTCGGTGACGGCGTCGGCCGCGACGGTCGAGTTCGGCGGTGCCCTGCTTTCAGCAGGTCTTCCTCGTCGTCGACGCCGTAGGCCTGGGGGCGGACAGGGCTGTGATGGCCCTGGCGGCCGTGGCCTGGGGGGTGAGGGTCTTGAAGGCGTTGCCGATGATCAGGTCGACGGCGGTGCCCTTGCGGCCCGCCTCCGTCCGCTGGTCGGCGGCCGTCACCTGGGTGGCCAGGACGGGGAGCGAGGTCTTCAGGGCCGAGGCCGGGCCGAGCAGTATCGCCGTGCCCTTGACCTTCTGGTCGAACTTCGCCGGCGCGTTGCCGACGTCGCCGATCTTGAAGCCGCGCTTCTTCAGTTCGTCGGCGGTCTCCTTGGCCAGGCCCGTGCGGGTGGTGGCGTTGTAGACGTTCACCGTGATCTGGGCCGGCTTCGGCAGCACCGTGGCCGACGTTCCGGCCGACGCCCCGGCCGCGGGACTCGCGCTGGCGGCGGCCTGCTTCACGCAGTCACCCGACGAACCGGCCGCCGTGGCCGTTCCGCCGCCGCCCGTGAAGACGTCGATGAGCTGCAGGGTGCCCCAGCCGACCAGGCCGAGCGCGGTGACGGAGGCGACCACGGAGAGGACGAGCCGGGCACGCCGTCGGCGCGGGCGCATGCGAGGGTACTTGTCCCCTGTGATCCGGTACTGGCCGCCCATGCCGGGGGGAGTCAGCATGCTCATGAGCGCAGCGTAGTGCGCCACGGGTGCGTTGACTAATAGATGATCATCCGATGGTGCCCGGTCCAACCCGAAAGGGGCAACCGGCGTCAAATGCCGGGTGACGGAAGGCTGTCAGTCGAGTTCGAGCACGCGCGCGTGCAGCACCTGACGCTGCTGGAGGGCGGCGCGGACCGCACGGTGCAGCCCGTCCTCCAGGTACAGGTCACCCTGCCACTTCACGACGTGCGCGAAGAGGTCGCCGTAGAACGTCGAGTCCTCGGCGAGGAGGGTCTCCAGGTCGAGCTGCCCCTTGGTCGTCACGAGCTGATCGAGGCGGACCGGGCGCGGTGCGACGTCCGCCCACTGCCGGGTGCTCTCCCGGCCGTGGTCGGGGTACGGCCGGCCGTTTCCGATGCGCTTGAAGATCACACGGAAAGCCTACCGGTCCAGACGTTCCGGGCGCAGCCATGGCGACCGAGTGCGACGCTGGAAAATACGCCGTAAAGGGCATCGAACGGGCTGAACGGGAACAGGGGGTTCGATGACGAGTGCCGGTGATCCCGTGGTCGCCGGGATCGCCGCCGGGTACGCCTTCGACGGTCCGGCGCTGGAGCTCGGTGCACTGCTCTGGGACGGGCGGTGCCGTCCCGACGCCCCGGTCCGCGTCCCTCTCCCCATGCTCAACCGGCACGGCCTGGTCGCCGGGGCCACCGGTACCGGCAAGACCAAGACACTCCAGCTGGTCGCCGAGCAGCTCTCGGCGCACGGCGTCCCGGTGTTCCTGGCCGACGTCAAGGGCGACCTGTCCGGCGTCGCCCGGCCGGGGCAGGCGAACGACCGGGTCGAGGGCCGGGCGGGCGAGGTCGGCCAGCGGTGGACCGAGACCGGCTTTCCCGCCGAGTCCCTCGCGCTCGGCGGCATCGGCCACGGCGTACCCGTCCGAGCGACGATCACCAGCTTCGGACCGGTGCTGCTGTCCAAGGTGCTCCAGCTCAACCAGACCCAGGAGCAGTCCCTCGGCCTGATCTTCCACTACGCCGACACCAAGGGCCTGGACCTCGTCGACCTCAAGGACCTCCGGGCGGTGGTCGCCTTCCTCACCTCCGACGAGGGCAGGGCGGAGCTCCGGACCATCGGAGGGCTGTCGACGGCCACGGCTGCGGGCCCCCGAGTCCCTGATGGGGCCGGTGGACGCGGCCGAGCTGGACGCGGCGGTGCGCGACTCCGCGCTCCACGGGCGTTATGCACAGGCTGTGGACCGGGAGTCGGCGTACGAGAAACTGCGGCGGCCGACGGCCGAGCCGGAGGCCGCAGCGGACCGGTCCGCCGACCGAACCGTCGACCGGTCCGCCGACCGTCCCGCGGCCCCGAAGGACGAGGAGCCCTCGCTCGTCGAACGGGTGGTCAGCAGCGGGATGTTCACGTCCCTCGCCCGGTCGGTGGGCACCCAGCTCGGCCGGGAGATCACGCGGTCGCTGTTCGGTACGGCCCGCAGGCGCAGGTGAGCCGGGCGCCCCGCGCGGACCGCGGCCCGGCTCACCCCCGCACGGTCAACCGCGTTTCTGCTCCGGCTCCTGCGGCCGCGGCGGCTGTTCCGACTTCGTCTCGTCCGGCTTCGGCATGCTGCGCACGGCCTCCGCGCGCAGCAGGGCGCGCAGGACCGCGTACGGGTCTGAGGACATGGCTGTGTTCCTTGCGTAGAACTGACTGACCTGGGGAGTGGAGTGCGGGGACAGGCCGGTCGGTCAGCAGCGCAGGACCACGGTGCGCAGAAGGGGTGTGGCGTACGGCGGACACGGTGCCGCCGCGCGGGGACGGTGCCGGTCCGCCGGGGAGGCGGGCGCCGGATCGGGCAGCGGCGCGGGGCGCTGGGGCACGTCGGTGCGGTGGACGGCGCGGGCGGGCGGCCGAAGCGGGGTGCCCAGGAGGTCGTGCTCGGCGCTCTCCGCCGAGACACCCGGGGTGGCCGCCGCGAGCGCGTCGGCCACCGTCGGGACGCCGGCCAGCAGCAGGGCGAGCAGCAGCACGAGCACCCGCGACCAGGCGGGGCCCGGCCGCGGGCCACGTCCGGCCGACGGACCGCTGCTCATGGCGGTCATCTCCCCGCGGGACGGACGGTGTTCAGCACGCGGGTCACGAGATCCGCTCGCACGGCGTACCGGCGAGGCGCGAGGTTGACGAGGCGGCTGGGACGGTGACGTGTGGGGCCGGCGTCGGCGGTGCCCGCGTTCACAGGGTCCGTGGGATCTGCCGGGCCCGGCCGCGGATGCCGAAGGCGGTGACGATCTCGACGATGCCGACGACGACCAGCCAGATGCCGGCGACGAGCGTGAGCACCGCCACCGACTTGAACGGCGAGACGATCAGCACGACGCCGGCGAGGAACGTGACGGTCCCGAGGAAGATCTGCCAGCCCCGCGCGGGCATCCGGGAGTCGGAGACGGCGGCCGTGGTCTGGGTGATCCCGCGGATCAGCCAGCCGATGCCGATCCACAGGGCGAGCAGCAGGATCGACTCCAGGGGGCCGCGAAGACAGAAGAGGCCCAGCAGGATCGACAGCGCGCCGCTGATGAACGCCAGCACGCGCAGCGAGGTCGCCCGGTGCGTGCCGAACGCGGCGACCAGCTGGAAGACACCGGCGATCAGCAGGTAGACGCCGAAGAGCACCCCGGCGACGTGCAGCGAGGCACCGGGCCAGACCAGGACCAGGACACCGAGGATCAGCGAGGCCACCCCGGTGACCAGGACGATCTGCCAGGCGGCCCGGGAGAGGGCGTGCAGCGGCCCTTCGAAGGGCGGTTCGGGCTCGTGCCGGGCGGTACCGGTGGCGTGCGCCTTCCGGTCGTCGTCGGCGGGGCCGGTGCTGGGGGCTCGGTCATGGTTCCAGCTGAGACCGAGGGCGGCGGACGGGCCAGCAGACAGCGGCCGGCCGGGTGACGGCGTGCGGCCCTCCCGCACCACCCCCGCCGTGCGGCTCACTCCCCCTCGCCGCGAATGAGCAAGGCGGGCCTTCCAGCCGTATGACCATGGAACGCGTGTTTCCGAACTCGGAGCGGGTGACGTGAGCGAAGAACACGACCAGCGGCTGACGACGCCGGCGACCGGCAGCCACCGGCACCGGGCCGTGCGCGCTCTCGCGCTCCTGGGCGCCCTCCTCGCCGCCCTCCTGCTGGCCTCGGCCGGACCCGCCGCGGCGCACGCGGCCCTGCGCGGCAGCGATCCCGCCGACGGTGCCGTACTCAAGTCGTCGCCCCGGTCCGTCACCCTCACCTTCACCGAGTCCGTCGGCCTCCTCGACGACTCGTTCCGGGTGTACGACCCCACCAACCACCGTGTGACCACCAGCGAGGCCGAACACGGCCCGGCCGGCTCGGACACCGCCCGGATCACCTTCCCGAAGAAGCTGGGCACCGGCACGTACACCGTGGCGTGGCGGATCGTCTCGGCGGACAGCCACCCCGTCTCCGGGGCCCTCACCTTCTCCGTGGGCAAGCCGTCGGCGACCACGGCGACCGTCCCCACCGGCCCCGTCGAGAACCCGGTCACCGGCAGCCTCTACAACATCGGCCGCTACGTCGCGTACGCGGCCCTGGCGCTGCTCATCGGCAGCGTCGCCTTCATCGCCGTCTGCCGCCCGCCGGACGCCGCGCCGCTGCGCCGACCGATCCGCACGGCATGGTGGGCGCTGCTCGCCGCCACCCTCTTCCTCTTCGTCCTCCGCTCCCCGTACGAGGAGGGCACCTCCCCGGCGACGGCCTTCGGCCTCTCCGTCCTCGACAGGTCCGCGACCGGCCGCCCGGGGCTCGCCCTGCTGGCCAGGCTGGCCCTGCTGGTGGTCACGGCCGCCCTCCACCTCGTCCTCCGCAAGCGTGTGAGCGGAATCCGGCCGACCCGCCCCCTCATCGCCACGGCGGCGGCCCTCTCCCTCGGCCTGGCCCTGACCTGGGCGGCGGCGGAACACGCGTCGGCCGGCATCCAGGTCCCGCTGGCGATGACGTCCTCGGTGCTGCACCTGATGTCGATGGCGCTCTGGCTGGGCGGCCTCACGGCCCTCCTCTTCACCCTGCAGCGCTCCGCCACGCCCCTGCCCGCCACCGTCGTCAGCCGCTTCTCCCGCGTGGCCTTCGGCTCGGTGACGGTCCTCGTCGTCACCGGCGTCTACCAGTCCTGGCGCGGCCTCGGCTCCTGGCAGGCGCTCACCGACACGTCGTACGGCAGGCTCCTCCTCATCAAACTCGCCGGGGTGACGCTGCTGCTGGCGGCGGCCTCGCAGTCCCGCCGCTGGACGGCGCAACTGGCGACAGCCCCGGCCCTGGAGGCCCCCGCCCGCGTCCCCGTGCCGGTCGGCGCCCCGGCCCCGGCGGCCACCGCGGCCACCGCGGCCACCGCGTCCGAGGGGGAGCCGTCCTCCCTCGACGAGGCGGCCTCCCCGGACGAAGCATCGCCCGCGGACGAACCGTCACCGAAGGGCGAGCCGTCACCCCAGGGTGAGCCGTCCGCCACCGCGTCCACCGCAGCCGCCGGCCGCTCCCGTCAGGTCGCCGCCCTGCGTCGGTCGGTCCTCGCCGAAGTGGCCGTCGGCGTGGCCGTCCTGGGCATCACCACGATCCTCACCGGCACTCTGCCCGGCCGGGCCGCGGCCGAGGCGGCCGAGTCGGGGACGGCGTCGCTCACGACCGGTATCCCCGCGGCCGCGGTCGCCGTCGTCCCCTTCGACGTCGGCACCCCGAACGGCCACGGCAAGATCCAGATCACCCTGGACCCTGGCCGGGTCGGCGCGAACTCGGTGCAGGCGGTCGCCTTCGGCCCCGACAACGGCATCTCCAGCGTCCCCGAACTCCGCCTCTCCTTCACCCTCGGCGCCCAGAAGATCGGTCCCCTGCCCGCCAACCTGACCGACCGGGGCGGCTATTGGGCCGCCGACTCCGTCAACCTGCCCATCGCGGGCGAGTGGACGATGACGGTGACGGTCCGGATCTCCGACCTGGACCAGGTGACGGTGACACAGAAGATCCGGATCGCCGCCTAGCCGAACCGTGGGCGTGGTGCGTTGCCGCTCAGGCGCCCACGGTCCCGTCGATCCCCTCGCGCAGGAAGTCGGCGTGGCCGTTGTGGCGGCCGTACTCCAGAAGGACGTGCAGCATCACCATGCGCAGCGACACCTCCTCCTCCCACCTCGGCTGGTACCCGGCCTGGTCCAGCGAGCCGGCCGCGCGTTCGATACGGCGCGAGGTCGCCACCTCGGCCTCCCAGGCGGCGAACGCCTCCTGCCGGGTCGACTCGCTCGCGTCGTACGCCGCCTGGAAGTCGATCTCCTCGGACCACACCATGGGCGCGTCCTTGTCCTCGAACACCCGGCGGAACCAGGCGCGTTCCACTTCCGCCATGTGCCGCACCAGCCCGAGCAGCGACAACGTGGACGGCGGCATCGACCGCTGCCGCAACTCCTCGTCGGTGAGCCCTTCGCACTTCATGGCGAGGGTCGCCCGGTGGAAGTCCAGAAAAGCCCGCAACATGTCCCGCTCACTGCCGAAGTTGGGCGGTCCCACCCGGTCGTCACCGCTCACTGACCCCACTCCTCGTCCCTCCGCTTCCCCTGTCCACCCGCCCCGGCGGCCGGGCGCAACCAGCAGTATCCACTCGGCGGTTCACGGTCAGCCCCGGCGCTGCGGCGCCCGCCGGGTCCGTGCGGTGCCGCGACGGTTCCCGTTTCATTCGAGTACAGGGCTCATGACGCCGTGGATCCGGGAGAGGGTGAACACGCGGTTGTCCTCTCGCAGGTGGCACCAGGCTTCCAGGTAGGGCGGATCGAGTGCGAGGCGGCTGAGGGTGCGTACCGTCCGGTTCCCCGAGGTGGCGACGTAGTCGACGGTGATGGGCACGCCGGCGTCGATGGCGTGGGCGAGCTGGCGGACGTCGCTGTAGGGCAGGTTCTTCGCCCAGCCTGCGACGATCTCCTCCGTGTCCGTGGCGAAGGGCGGTCCTCCGTCGAACGGCGCGGGGTCGGGAAGCGTCGGCGGCGCGGCCAGCAGCCGGGTCGCCACGGTGTCCGCATCGACCGGGGCGGACTGCTTCGCCGCGCCTGCGGCAGCCGTCCGGCCGCTGTCCCGTGCTCGGGTGCCGCGCGGCGCCGGCACCGGCCCCGGCGCGGCGGCCCGCTGAGGCCGGTCCTTCTCGATCCGTACCGTGCCCTCGGCCGTCTCGGCGACGGGGGCGTATCCCTCGGCCCGGAGCGCGGCGAGGGTCGTGTCGAGCGGGCTGCGGCTGATCAGCACCGTGGGCGCCAGCTGCCGGAGCCCGAGCTTGGCGAGCTTGCGATGGGCGGCGAGTTCGGCCAGGAGAGCGGGGTCGTCGCCGTGGACGACACAGGCGGCGGGGGTGACCCGCACGCGGCCGTGGACGCGCGCGGTGTCGGCGATCAGGTATGACAGCGGCTGCGGCAGCGGCCCGGCGGCGACAGCGGCCAGGTCGGCCGTGATGTCGTCGCGGAGACGGCCGGCGTCCAGGGCCCGGCGGATGCTGCCGGCGCTGAACCGCCACACCGATGCCGTGCCGCTGGTCTCACGGTCGGCGACGGCGTTCAGGAGCGAGGCCAGTCGCGCGGACGGCGTGCCGGTGACGACGGCGGTGAGATCGGCGCCGATCCGTGCCGTCGCGGTGGCCGAGGGCAGCAGCCGTCGGCACTCCAGGTCCAGCCCCTCCGTGTCGCCGTTGCGCAGCTGGATACCGAAGGTGGACAGCGCGCCGCGAGCGAGTACACCGAGGATCTCGGCCTCACGGATCACGGTGGCGAACGGTGTCGCGTCCGTGGGCGATGAGTGGGCGAGCGGGCGGTGCCAGGTGATCAGGGGCCCCAGATCGGAGGTGACCGTTGCGCCCTGCCGTGCCGGTAGCTCTCCGGCCGCGGTCAGCAGCCCGCGGCGAGCCTGCACGCAGCCGGTGCAGGGGGGTGCCCCGGCGAGAGCGGGAAGCGCCTTGTCGTCCTCGTCGCGCGACTCGGTCGGGGTGAGCGGCAGGTTCCACCATGCCTGGAGCAGCACCGCGAACTGCTCCGGGGGCTCCTGCTCCGCCCAGGCGTCGTACGCCTCCGCGGGCACCACGCGATCGCCGTCCCGGCCCAGCAGACCGGCGGCGAACGCCGTCTCGAGAGCAAGGCGTACGACGGCGTCGTCGGTCTGCGCGGCCTTGCCGATGCGGGCCAGTTCACGCGCCCCGATCCCGCCGGACTTCAGCCGGGTCGGCGGGGTGTCCGAGCAAACCGCCAGGACCGAGAGAGCACGGGACGCGAACACCGTGGCAGCGGCCGACGCCTCCCGGTCCACCTCGACCGGGGTGGCGGACGCCGCTCGCACGGAGGGCGGGACCGGCGCGAACGGGGCGTGCCAGCCGGGTCCGCGCAGCGCGAGCGTCACCTCGGCCGGCATCCGGGCCGGGCCGTAGGCGTGACGGTCCCGGACCAGGAGTCCCCGCTCCAGTGCCCACCGCTCGCCCGGTTCGAGGCCGGGACCGGAGGCGCCGAACACGATGAACTGCGGCTGCCCGGACCCGCCCTCCGCGTGGCGTTCGAGCAGCCTCCGGGCCGCCGCGGGAGCTTGCGCGACCAGGGGGACGACCTGGTCCGGGTCACTGTGATGGGCCACCAGTGCGGCCAGACGCTGCGGCTTGGTGCCCGGGGGCTTGATGCTTAGGGCCGCCAGCATGCCGCGCAGGTCCTCGGAGGTTGCGCCCGCGAGCAGCTGCTCCAGTGGCGCGTCCAGCCCCAGGGGAGCGTTCCAGGCCTGGCGCAGGGGTCCGGCCATCCGGAGCCTCCCCGCGCCGTCCGGCCAGACCAGAGCCTGGTCGGCCAGGGCTTCCAGCACGGCGTCCAGTTCGCGGGCGGCTTCGTCGTCCGTCGCCCCCAGCAGCCCCGCCAGCACATCGCGCGACGCGGGCGCACCCAGCGCCGCCAGCGCCTCGGCCACCTGGAGGTGTGGCAGCGCGAGCTGTGACAGGGCCAGTGCCACCGATCCGGGGCGCTGCAGACGGTCCGCCAGCTCGCCCAAGGAGCGCGGCTCCGGAGGGGACATGGCGTCCCTTCTCGCGTCGAGCACGCGGGCCAGACGAGAGGCGCCGAGGCTGCTCAGCCATGGCGCCAGTGTCGATCGGGACTGCATGGGTGCACCTCGTCAGACCGGGAAGCGGCAGCACGGCGAAGGCCCGACGCCGCGTCCCCAGAATGGCGTACCGTCCTGGCCGGCGGGTGCCACATCAGCCCAGGTTCCCCCCGGCGGGCGTCAGCGGCTGTCCTGACGGCGCCGAAGGACGAGCACGCCGGCAGGAAGCCTGCTGACGGCGGAAACGCTGCTGGAGAGCTTCGGTGAGGGCGCGGCCCTGGGCTGGGGTGGCCCCGTTCGCGGTTGTCCACCCTTGGTCGTATGCCCTGCAGTTGGACAGCCACCACCTCGCCCTGTGTCGGAGGGCGTTGACCAACGCGGAGACTGGTCAGCGCTTGGAGTTGCTGCAATTCGCTGATTTCAACAGCCGGTCCGGTCGCCGGTTGAGCCCGGTGCCCTGCACGCTCTGCAATGACCCGCTCCGCACGGCCGGAGGCCATCGCGCAGAATCTCCCCATTACAGGGACGTGTGTACCTGAAGAACATGGCGTAGGCGGCACTGTTTCAGCGCGCCCTCCGTTGCTGAAGTGTTGAAGTGCTCTACGGATACCCACCAGCGGCGAATTCCTACGCCGCGTTTGTGAGCATCTCGTTGATATCGCTTGATGCTCTATCAAGAAATCCGTTGCGCGACCAACTTGATCACACTCTCAGAAAAGTCGATGACGTGCAGCCATCCACCTTTTCTCGGATGATCGAATTCACCCCAAGCGTGTGCCCTGGTCGTGTGCCGTGAGGGCTGTAGAGGCTGTGAGTGCATCACTTGTCGATATCAGGGAGGTCCATTTTGTATCTCTATATAGATAAAAATGAATTATGTTATTGATTGGACCCCTTTACTCTGCCGGTTCGACCGCTCGCAAGATCTTCTTGCTTGACCTTGGGTCTTGCTTTGTTATTAACTTACCGTGCCCTGATCGCTACAGGGGCGACAACGTGAGTGCCCATGTGGTACGTGCCACGTCTCTGGCCTGGCCTGTTGTCCACGGTTGTCGTCTCGAATGCGTCGCGCCACCAAGCGATATGGGCCCGGCGCGGTGCAGGCGGCGTCAGGTGCTCTCACTTAGGGATCGAATCAAAGGAGTAATTCATGCTCGGTCTTCGTAAGGCCTTCACGGTGACTGGACTGGCCACTGGTGCGATGGCGCTCGCTCTCACGGGTAACAATGCCTACGCAGCGGGGTCCGCCTATCTGCTTTATACGACGGATGACAATCCTGGTGGCAGCTTGGACTGGTGGGGCGCCTATTCGGGCACTCAGGACAAGTGGGTCGTCTGTGACCAGCAGGCTGATGGCTATGCCGCCAAGGGCACTGTGACTTGGTCGGGTGGCTCGACCACTCTCTATGCCAAGTCGAACGGGGATTGTACTTATTCTCCGGACAGTTGGAACTTGGCCGAGGGGACGAAGGTCACCCTTAAGGTGTGTCTGAACAACGCGGCGGAGGGCGACCGCTTCTGCCACACTGCCACTTCGTCGGCGTGACCGGGGAACCTTCAGGTATTCCCTGTGGCACATTCTTCGGAAATCGCAAAGCGGCAAATTTCATGATTGTGCCTGATCGCAACGAAATGGTCCACCTGTAATGCCGACGCCCCTTGGCCTGATCCAGGTCAGGGGGCGTCGTCTGGGATGTTGCATGCCATGCCGCACGACCGCGGCACCGGCCTCAGGAGCGGGACCCGGTCGCGGCCGGTGCCGACTGGGGGCAAGGGGTATGTCTTCGCCTCGCCGGTCGGCGGACCGCTTGGCCCCAACACCGACTTCCATGTCTGGAAGCGGCTTCTGCGGGATGCGGCAAAGTCGCGCAGCAAGTCGGCGACGCTCTCTGGGAGCTCCCGAAGCGGACTCAGAGACGAGCTGAGACCAGAGCGCTGGGTCATACCTGCTTGACGACGATGGCCTTCGGGAGGAGCTTCTCCAGGTCGTCCACGTCCGAGGTGAAGACGGTGACCTGCCCTTTCTGCTGGCATGCGATGACGGCGAGCACGGCATCGATGGCGTACTTGTGACCGTGCAGCTTGGCGTCGGCCAGGAGACGCCGGGCCTGGCGGGCTTCGTCCTTGCCGATGTCCGCGACCTTGAGCCGGGACAGCACCCAGTCCCAGCGCTGCTCGGTGGTTCTGCCGTCGAACGCCTCGACCAGCGTCATGGGAGACGTCACCACCTCGGCTTCACCCCCGGCTGCGAGGTCGAGCCAGGCGATCATCTTGCGGTCGCCGCGCACGGCCAGGGACAGGGCCTCGCAGTCGAGTACGAAGACACGCAGTGGCCGCTGCCTGTGCTCACCGGCGCGCTTCTTCACGCTGCCTCTCCGGCATCGTGTCCTCCGGCCGTGCGGCGGCGCTCGTGCTCGGCGTCGAGATCGTCCAGTTCCGCGAGGGCTGTCGCACGCTCGTCCTCGGTGACCGGCCCGTGTTCCTCCTGCAACCAGTCGACCAGCTCCAGCAGCCGGTCCCGATCGCGCTTGAACCGCAGTGCTTCGGCAACGTACGCCGAAAGCCCCCGCTCAGCCGCGTCGGCGCGGATCTCGTCCAGGAGATCTTCGGGGATCGTCACCGTTACTTTCTTGGTTGCCATACAAGTCACCATACTCTTGGTGTGTATGCCCTTACCAGGTTGCCATGACTCAAGGAGGTCGATGGCCAATCCGTGAGCCCTGCCCACGCGTGATCGCCGCCTCGTACCGCTTCACTCGGCCACCGTGTGTCGTTCACTCTCATCAGCGCATGCTGCGTCAGACGAGGATGGTTGTCCTTCGCGGTGATGAGCCTCCTGCCGTTGATGCAACGACGGGAGGAGAGTCCATGTCCCTGCTGCCTTCGGCAGACGTCTTCAGATCGATCGAGCTATAGGTTCCGCAACTGCTCGGCGGGCAGTTGGTCTCTCCGCATGTACCCGGGGAGAGGTGTTCGGGAAGCGGGCTGGTCTTCAACCAGCCATACAGGCAGGTGGGGCCGGCCGACGTCTGGGATTCCGTCAGCGAGTACCCGTCACTCACAGTCGAGGTCCGGCCAGAGAGTTGGTACGGCGCAGGTACCAGCGGTGTCTACATCTGGAATGACGGCAACCGTGAGGCCCTTCGGAAGCATGCCCGGTGAGGCGCTGGTGGAGGAGTGAGGCTGCACCTCCGCGAGACCGGTCAACCTTCGCTGACGCCAGGCAGGCGCGGCTGGGTCTCGGTGGACCAATTGGAGGGGACACGGGAATCGGGCCCCTCCCTGGATCAGGCTAGTTCAGTAGCCCAGCTTCCACTTCTGGTATCCACCATCGTTGCAGGCATGCATATAGACGGCACCATCGCGATTACTGTCTAGGCAAGTACCGAAATACCAACTCTGGAGCTGAACCTGGTCCCAGCTCGACCCTTTAGCCCAGAATCTTTGGTTAAAGGTGCCATCGCACCAAGAGATCCGCAGTGTACCGCTGCCGTCTAGGGTCAGGCAGTGTTTGGTCCGGACGTTTATCACCCTGACCAGGTCATAGTTCCCGTGCTCGATGAAGTCTGGCTGCCATTGCTGGCTGGTGTCCCCCTGGTAGCAAGGGTACGCGTGCGCAATTCCGCTATTGGCGTCGGTCTGGACTTCGGTCAGGCAGAGCCCAGTTTCCCAATTGCGCAGGAAATTCGCGTCGACATACGCGGACGCGGGATTGGCATTTAAGACCGAAAGCCCCAGGGTCAGGACGAGGGCGGCTCCAGCCGCCCATGCGCGGCGTGCGATCCCCCCCGAAATACGGAGCCGCACCCCCACCTTATCCTCTTTGGCCCGCTCTGCATCGAGGCTTTTCGTGTACCTCATGTCGCATCCCTCCGTTTGTCGAGCTTTGAGCGCCTATCTACTTGCAGTCGACGCTACAAGATTCAAGCACCTGTCACCTTGGAGAGTGGATCAGTGCCGGGATGGTTGTCAATGCACAGAACTGCTTAGAGGTTGTTGTCTTTCCGGGCGTGATCGACGCGTTTCCGCTGGTTTGGGATAAGCACGAGCTCGCCGCTCGGCGTCGGGTCGACGGGCTGTGGGAGGAGGCCGACCGTATCCAGGCCGAGCTGGCCGCGGCCGAGCTGGAATGGCGGGAGTGGGCGATCGCGCGCAGGCGGGTCGATACGGTGCCGGCTCCAGACGACGGTGCCACCGCCGAGGCGGAGGTCACCGCGGATCCGCGGGATGCGGAGGTGCGGTCAGCGCTCCAGGATGCGGCGAAGCCGAAATCGCAGGTGCCGGTGTGGCGCCAGGGGCTGGCCTGGTCGGTGGTTTCGGTTGACTACCAGCGCATCCTGCAGGTACTCGCGGACCGGGCCCGGCTCCATCAAGGGCCGCTGACCTGCCAGGAGATGGCTGCCGTGTTCGGCATGGACGTGGTGCCGACGAGGGTGGAGGCACTGCGGTCGAAGGTGAAACGCCTGGTGGCCCGCGGCTGGCTGGCCGAGGGGCAGCCGGGCCGGTTCACCCTCGCGGCAGGCGTGAGCGGGCCAGGCGGCGGCTCATGATGATGGTCATCGACCAGTAGACCATCGCCTCCGCGCTGGTGGTGCGCCGCTCGAAGTCGCGCACCAGGCGGCGGCTTCGCATCAGGTGGGCGAAGAGACGTTCGACGATCCACCGCTTGGGCAGCACCACGAACCCTCGTCGGTCGTCGCTGCGTTTGACGGTCGCCAGGACCAGGGCGGACGTGGCCAGGCAGCGCTCGATGAGGCTGCCGGTGTAGCCGCCATCAGCCCAGACCAGTTCCAGCTGGTGATGGGCGTCAGCGACCTGCCTGAGCAGGACCTGGGCGGCGGTGCGGTCGCCGGTGTCTGCGGCGAAGCACGCCGCCGTCTGTACGGCTCCGCGCTGCGGCTTCTCCGCCGACTACGACAGCCGCGCCGCCGCCGAGCTGGCCGCCCGCACCCACCGCTGCCGCGTCCGCTGAGGAGACCCCGTGACCGTCTCGCTCCCTCTCGTCTTCGTCTGGGCGTCATCGCCTGGGACGCGATCAAGTTCCTCGGCGTCCGCATCTGGGTCGCCGTCGTGATCGCGCTGTTCGGCTTCTGGCTCTCGCACACCTTCCTCGCCCCCGCCATCGAGACCGGCACCCGTACCGGGGTCGGCGTCGTCAACGGCGACAACAAGTGACAAGGGGATGCGCCGTGTTGTTCCGTCCGCAGCTTCCCGAAGCTCCGCACCTGCCCACGACCGCCGTCACCACACAACACCAGGTGCAGGCTCCCGCGCCGTCCGCCGACCGCTCGCTCACCCCCTACGTGGGCGTGGTCGTCGCCGTGGTCGTAGTCGGCATCGTCCTCACTGCGCTCCTGGCGGCCGTCGCCGTCACGGCCGTGTCCGTGGCCATCGCCGCCGTGGTCCTGCGTTCCGCTCCTCAATGGCGCCAACAGGCGCTGACCGGCCGCCGGGGCGGCAACAAGCCGCCAAGCATCCCGCCGCCCCGGGGCCGCACCTCCCAACCGTGATCCGCCTGGACGGCCCGGAAGGCGGAGACACCGCGCCCCCTGCCTGGGCCACGGCCGAGCTGCTGACCGACGCGATCCGCGCTGCCGCGGCCGCCGCCCGCATCGAGGGTCCGGAGATCGACGACCGGGCCCACCTTCGGGCGACAGCTCGACGTCCGCCCGATCCGTTCCGCCGACTTCGAAGGCGGCCAGGAACTGTCCGAGCGGGCCGTAGCCGCGTACGTCGCCAAGTACGCCACCAAGGGCGCCGAGACCACGACCGGCACTCTCGACCGACCGATCCGCTTCCTGGCCGAGCTGGCTCAGTCCCAGATCAGCGAACACGCCCGCCGCCTCATCCGCACCGCCTGGACCCTCGGCGCACGCAAGGACCTGGAACACCTCCGCCTGCGCGCATGGGCTCACATGCTCGGCCTCCGCGGCCGCTTCTCCACCAAATCCCGGCGCTACTCCACCACCCTCGGTGCCCTCCGCGACGCCCGCGCCGACTGGCGCCGCGCCCAGACGGCTCCGCCTGCCCCGCAGGACGGTGAGACGACCCTCGTCCTCGCCCACTGGGTTTTCGCCGGAACCGGCCTCAGCGCCGCTGAGACCTGGCTCGCCACAACCCTCGAACCCGCCCCCGGAACGGAAGGAGAACCAACCCATGGCTGAGCCCCGACTCGCCACCGTGGCCGAGACCTCCGACGCGTCCTTGGTCCTCCTGACGGCGGAGGAAGCAGCCCGCCGACGCCGTACCCGCCTACGTGGCCAAGCTCCGCCACCGACCCGCCCGCGCGGCCTGAGGGGGACGACATGGCAGAGCAGAAGCGCACCCGGCAGCCCAACGGGGCCTCGACCATCTACCTGGGCAAGGACGGCAAGTGGCACGGGCGGGTGACGGTCGGCGTCCGTGATGACGGCAAGCCCGACCGCCGGCACATCGAGCGCAAGACCAAGGCTGAGGTGACCAAGGCCGTCCGTGAGATGGAACGGGCGCGGGACGACAAGAAACTCAGGAAGCCGGGGCAGAGCTGGACGCTTAAGGCCTGGCTTGAGCACTGGGTCGAGAACATCGCCAAGCCGTACGTCTCGGAGAACACGTACGACGGGTACGAGGTCGACGTACGCGTTCACCTCGTGCCCGGCCTGGGCGCTCACAAGCTTGACCGCCTGGAGCCGGAGCACCTGGAGCGCTTCTATCGGAAGATGCAGGCTTCCGGGAGCTCCGCCGGCACCGCGCATCACGCGCACCGCACGATCCGGGTCGCCCTCGGTGAAGCGGTCCGACGTGGGCACGTCGTCACCAACGCGGCCGAGATCGCCAAGGCCCCGCGGCTCGAAGAAGAGGACATCGAGCCTTACACGATCGAAGAGGTGCGGAGTCTCCTCGTCGAGGCGGCCAAGCTGCGCAACAGCGCGCGGTGGGTGGTCGCCCTGGCGCTCGGGCTCCGACAGGGTGAGGCGCTCGGGCTGCACTGGGAAGACGTCGACCTGGACGCCGGGTACGTGCGCATCCGCAAGAACCGCCTGCGCCCGAAGTACGCGCACGGCTGCGACGGCGAACCTTGCGGGCGTAAGGCGGGCTACTGCCCGAAGCGGCAGCAGACCCGCCGTGAGCACAAGTCCACCAAGTCGCGGGCGGGACGGCGCACCATCGGTCTACCCGATCCGCTGATCAAGGTTCTTCGCCAGCATCAGGAGGTCCAGGGGCGGGAGCGCGCTGCCGCCGGCGCCGACTGGGAGGGCAAGGGGTACGTGTTCGCCTCGCCGACGGGCGGGCCGCTGAGCCCGAACACCGACTTCCACGTCTGGAAACGGCTCCTGCGGGACGCGGGGGTACGGGACGGCCGTCTTCATGACGCTCGCCACACTGCCGCGACCGTGCTCCTGATCCTTGGTGTCCCGGACGTCGTGGTCGACTCGATCACGGGTTGGGAGCCTGGGGGAGCGGCACGCATGCGGGCCCGGTGCACGTGACCGGGACGGTTCTGCGGAAGGTCGCGCAGCAAGTCGGAGACGCTCTCTGGGAGCCCCCGAAGGGCGACTGAGACGGAAACTGAGACGGAGAAACGCCAGAGGGCCGGACCACTTTCGTGGTCCGGCCCTCTGAGCTGGCGGAGGATACGAGATTCGAACTCGTGAGGGGTTGCCCCCAACACGCTTTCCAAGCGTGCGCCCTAGGCCTCTAGGCGAATCCTCCGCCGGAAACATTACATGACCGAGAGGAGTGCTCGCGAACTCGTTCTCACCTGCTGACGTCGGGTACTCTGTGCGGAGCCCCTCACGCGGCGCTATCTGACTGAACTCCCCCAGGGCCGGAAGGCAGCAAGGGTAGGTTGGCTCTGGCGGGTGCGTGGGGGGCGCTTGCGTTTGCGGGCGGGGCTGGTTGTCGGTGGGCGCCTATAACCTCGTAAGCGTGTCGTCTCTCGCGTTGTACCGCCGCTATCGCCCGGAGTCGTTCGCCGAGGTCATCGGGCAGGAGCATGTCACCGACCCGTTGCAGCAGGCGCTGCGGAACAACCGGGTCAATCACGCGTACCTGTTCAGCGGGCCGCGTGGGTGCGGGAAGACGACCAGTGCGCGGATCCTGGCCCGGTGCCTGAACTGCGAGCAGGGGCCCACGCCGACTCCCTGCGGGGAGTGCCAGTCGTGCCAGGACCTGGCGCGCAACGGGCCGGGTTCCATCGACGTCATCGAGATCGACGCGGCCTCTCACGGTGGTGTGGACGACGCCCGTGAGCTGCGCGAGAAGGCCTTCTTCGGGCCCGCCTCCAGCCGCTACAAGATCTACATCATCGACGAGGCCCACATGGTCACGTCGGCCGGGTTCAACGCCCTGCTCAAGGTCGTCGAGGAGCCGCCGGAGCATCTCAAGTTCATCTTCGCCA
This sequence comes from Streptomyces sp. NPDC051987, assembly GCF_040680735.1. Lineage (NCBI taxonomy): Bacteria > Bacillati > Actinomycetota > Actinomycetes > Kitasatosporales > Streptomycetaceae > Streptomyces > Streptomyces sp. NPDC051987. Next base: position 148,650 of record NZ_JBFAXI010000008.1, read on the forward strand.
CGACCGAGCCCGAGAAGGTCATCGGAACCATCCGGTCGCGGACCCACCACTACCCGTTCCGGCTGGTGCCGCCGGGGACCCTGCGGGACTACCTCGCCGAGGTCTGCGGGAAGGAGAAGATCCCCGTCGAGGACGGGGTGCTGCCGCTCGTCGTGCGTGCCGGTGCCGGATCCGTGCGTGACTCCATGTCTGTCATGGACCAGCTGCTCGCCGGGGCGGGCGAGGAGGGTGTGACGTATGCCATGGCCACCTCGCTGCTCGGGTACACCGACGGGTCGCTCCTCGACTCCGTTGTCGAGGCCTTCGCCACCGGGGACGGCGCGGCGGCCTTCGAGGTCGTCGACCGGATCATCGAAGGGGGCAACGACCCGCGCCGCTTCGTCGCCGACCTCCTGGAGCGGCTGCGGGACCTGGTGATCCTCGCCGCCGTCCCGGACGCCGCCGAGAAGGGGCTGTTCGACGCCCCCGCCGACGTTCTCGAACGGATGCAGGCCCAGGCCGGCACGTTCGGCGCGGCCGAGCTCAGCCGGGCCGCCGACCTCGTCAACGCCGGTCTCACCGAGATGCGCGGCGCCACCTCCCCGCGCCTCCAGCTGGAGCTGATCTGCGCCCGTGTGCTGCTGCCTGCGGCGTACGGCGACGAGCGGTCCCTGATGGCGCGCCTCGACCGGCTGGAGCGGGGCGTGAACTTCTCGGGCGGTGGCGGTGCGCCCGCGATGGGATACGTTCCCGGGCCCGAGGCGCACGTGCAGGTGCCCCCTGCCGCTGCCCCCGCGCCTTCCTCCGCGCCGTCCCCTGTGCAGCAGGCGGGCGGTCCGGCCGCGGCGCGGGCGGCCGTACGAGGGGGTGCGGCGCCCGCCCTGGCCCCGGCGCCCGCCCCGGCCCCGGCGCCCGCCCTGGCCCCGGCGCCCGCACCGGCCCCCGCCCCGGCGCCGGTGGCCGCGCCCGTCTCCGAGCCCCCGGCTCCGGTCGCTTCCGCGCCCGGAGCCTGGCCCACGGCCGCCCCCGCGGGAGGCGGTACCCGCCGCCCCGGCGGCTGGCCGACGGCCACGGGCGCGCCGGCGGCCCAGCAGGCGCCGCCGCCCCCGCCGACTCCGGCGGCCCAGCCGGCCTCGGCTCCGGCCCCGGCTGCCGCCGCGCCCGCCCCGGCTCCTGCCGGTGGTCTCGACCCCCGGATGCTCTGGCCGAACATCCTCGAAGCGGTCAAGAACCGCCGCCGCTTCACCTGGATCCTGCTCAGCCAGAACGCCCAGGTCGCCGGTTTCGACGGCACCACCCTCCAGCTCGGCTTCGTCAACGCCGGGGCCCGCGACAACTTCGCGAGCAGCGGCAGCGAGGAGGTGCTGCGACAGGCGCTGGGTGAGCAGTTCGGTGTGCAGTGGCGGATCGAAGCGGTCGTCGACCCGACGGGTGGGGGTGGCGGCGGCGGTGCGGCTCCGCCGCCGAGTTCCGGGTACGGCGGGGGGCACTCCGGCGGCTACGGTGCGCCCGCGGCCTCCGGATACGGCAGCGCCGCCCCCGCGGCCCCGACCCGCCCGGCGCCCGCCCAGCAGGCCCCGGCGGCGGCCCCCGCGGCCGCCCAGAGCCCGCCGCCCACCCCGACGGCGACGTCCCCGGCCCCTGCCCCCATGCCCCCGGAACCGCCCCCGGTCGCCCCCGAGGACGACATCCCCGAGGAGGACGACCCCGACCTCGACGAGTCGGCCCTCTCCGGCCACGAACTGATCGTGAAGGAACTGGGGGCGACGGTGGTGGAGGAGTTCCAGAACGAGTGACGTGGGGTGCGGGCCGGTGCGGGCCGACGCGTTCGCGGCTCGGCGGGCTGAGCTTGTCGGGCGGGTGCGGGGCGGTGGGGCTTTCCGTGCAGTTCCCCGTGTCCCTGGGTGTCTCGGCGCGTCCGGCGCCTGCGGAGCGAAGGCGCCTCCACCCCCGTCTGCGTCTGAGGGCGAAGGCCGGTCCGCGCCCCGTCTCAGCCCGTCCGGCGTTTGAGGACGAGGCCGTAAGGCCGATGCGGGGGGCTTGGAGCGGCAGCCCCTGAGGGGGCGCCTGGGCGGGCGGTCAGCTGTCGGGGCGGGGCTTGGAGGAACCTCCAGTCGGCTTGCCCGGCTACGCTGGCCCTCGTGAAGGTCCTCGTCATCGGCAGCGGCGCCCGCGAACACGCCCTGTGCCGCTCCCTGTCCCTCGATTCCGACGTCACCGCGCTGCACTGCGCCCCCGGCAACGCCGGCATCGCCGAGGTGGCCGAGCTGCACCAGGTGGATGCCCTGGACGGCGGGGCCGTGGCCGCGCTGGCCCTGGAACTCGGCGCCGACCTGGTGGTCGTCGGCCCGGAGGCCCCGCTGGTCGCCGGGGTCGCCGACGCCGTGCGCGAGGCGGGCATCCCGGTCTTCGGCCCCTCCGCGGAGGCCGCGCGGATCGAGGGGTCCAAGGCGTTCGCCAAGGACGTGATGGCGGGGGCCGGCGTGCCCACCGCCCGTTCGTACGTCTGCACGAACGCCGAGGAGGTCGCCGAGGCTCTCGACGCCTTCGGGGCGCCGTACGTGGTCAAGGACGACGGGCTCGCCGCCGGCAAGGGGGTCGTCGTCACCGACGACCTCGACGCCGCCAAGGCGCACGCCGCCGCCTGTGAGCGCGTCGTCATCGAGGAGTTCCTGGACGGCCCCGAGGTCTCCCTCTTCGCGATCACGGACGGCGAGACGGTCCTCCCGCTCCAGCCCGCGCAGGACTTCAAGCGCGCCCTGAACGGGGACGAGGGCCCCAACACGGGCGGCATGGGGGCCTACTCCCCGCTGCCCTGGGCCGACCCGAAGCTGGCCGACGAGGTCCTGGAGACCGTCCTCCAGCCGACCGTCGACGAGATGCGGCGCCGCGGCACCCCGTTCTCCGGTCTGCTCTACGCAGGCCTCGCGATCACCTCGCGCGGCGTGCGGGTCATCGAGTTCAACGCCCGCTTCGGCGACCCGGAGACCCAGGTGGTCCTCGCCCGCCTGAAGACCCCGCTGGCCGGCGTCCTGCTCGCCGCCGCCGTCGGCACCCTCGGCGACCTTCCGCCGCTGCGCTGGCGCGACGAGGCGGCCGTCACCGTCGTGGTCGCCTCGCACAACTACCCGGACACCCCGCGCACCGGCGACCCCATCACCGGTCTCGACGAGATCGCCGCCGTGGACGCGCCGCACGCCTATGTCCTGCACGCCGGGACCAGGCGCGTCGGCGACGACGTGGTCAGCGCCGGCGGCCGGGTCCTCTCCGTCACGGCGACCGGCCAGGACCTGACCCAGGCCCGTGAGCGGGCGTACACGGCGGTGGCCCGGATCGGCCTGGACGGCTCCCAGCACCGTACGGACATCGCCGCCAAGGCAGCGGCGGAGGCGGCTGAGCAGGGGGCGCAGGGGGCCTGAGGCCCGGCTCACCCGCAGACCCGTTCCCGTCAGGCCCCGGACCGCGAGATCCGGGGCCTGATCATTGCTGTCTGTCGATCACCTCTGACCAAAGCCATTCCATCGAGTGACCGATGCACCATCCGGCTGACGAGGGCCGAGGCCCCAACTAGGGTGCGGCGCAAGCGTTCCGGCACTTGGCCCACCGGCATTGCGATGTCAGTGAGGGGTGCCACAGTGGGGGAGTGAGCAACAGCCAGGACAGGCCGAGGACAGCAGGGAGGGGGTGAGGTTCGGACGTGACCGGTACCGGAATCGGTGCGGAGGCGGGAGCGCAGGCGGCGCGCACCCGGGCGCTCGCCGTGCTGCGCGTCCGCGGCCGGGCCCTGGCCGTGGCCCTGCTCCCCGCCGCGGCCATGGTGATCCTGCTGACCGGCGGCTCCACCGGCCACTTCGCAGGCCGCGGCTGGGACACCGCCCGCTGGATCGTCGGCGCCCTCGCCGTACTGGTGCTGCTGGCCGCCGCGGCCATCGCCCTGGTCGTGGCCCGCGCTCGCCCCGCCGTCAGCCCCACCGTCCCGATCCCGGAGGAGTCCGCCCCGGACCTCTACCGGATGGTGCGCGACCTCGCCGACCGCCTCGACGTGCCGGTGCCCTCCGCCATAGCGCTCACCCCGGACTGCGACAGCTGGCTCGAGGACCGCACCCACCCGGCGCACGGCCCGCCCGCGCCCAAGGGCGGTGACGAACTCGGCACCCCCGGTCCGCACCGCCGCACCCCGGCCGCCCCCGTCCTCGTCATCGGCTCCCCGTTCCTGTGGTGGATGCGGGTCGGTGAACTCCGCGCGGTCCTCGCCCCGGTCGTCGCGGGTACGGGCCCCTCGGCGCATCCGGACATAGCGGCCGCCCGCCGCTTCGTTCGGGGGCTGGACGCGGCGGTGGGCGTCGCCACGACGCCCGCCCGGTGCCCGGCCACCCGTCTGGTGTGCGCGGGCGTGGGCTGGGTGGCCCGGCTGCTGCTGCGCGGCTGCCGGGAGCACGCGGCGCTGATGGAGCGCGGGGTCGCCGCCGCGGCCGCCGAGCGGGCCCAGGCCGTGGACTACGGACTGCGGATCGTCGCCCAGGAACAGGTCGGTCTCGCCTACGCCGGCTGGGACCGCCTGCTCACCCGGGTCGCGCTGCCCGCCTGGCGGATGGGCCGCTGGCCCTCCCGGCTGGACGCGGGCGTGGTCGCCGCCCTCACCGAGCTGTCCCGGCGCGACCGGCTGGCCGAGGGCTTCGCCTCCCGGCTCGGCGAGCGGCCCGCCTGCGACCTGCTGGAGGAACCGGGGCTGGTGGACGAGGCGGCCTCGCTGCTCGCCGCCCGCCTCTTCCACGGCGGCCCCGCCGAGCCCGGACCGACCTGGTCACCGGTGGCCTGGCAGGAGTATCCGGACGAGGTCGTCGACCGCACCTGGCGCACCGAGGCGGCCCGCCTGCACCGCGTCCTGGACGCCCTCGGGGTCCGCGCCTCCCTCGATCCCGCCGCCCCCGACCCCGGCGGCCCCACCCTGGCCCGTGTCCTGGACCACCTGACCGTCCCGCCCGCCACCGGCGAACGCCCGTGCCCCCCGGCCCATGACGAGGACACTCGCGCCTCCGGCTTCGACGACGGCCCGCGCGCCTCCGGCTTCGACGACGGCCCGCGCGCCTCCGGCGACGACCAGGACCCCCGCCCCTCCAGCTACGACCAGGACCCCCGCCCCTCCGGCTGCCACGAGGGCGCCCGCACCTCCGTCGGCGCCCAGGGCCTCACCGCCGGCTTCGAGGGCGAGGAAGCCGGCGAGCCCACCGGCACCGAGCGCAGCGCCGCCCTCGCCGCCGGTCTCAGCGCCGCCCTGGCCCGCGAGGAGCGCGCGGGACGGCACGCGGGAGCGACCGCCGCCTCACCCCCCGGCGGCCCCGCCCCCGTCGGTCAGGGCGGCCCCGGCAGCCCCCTCTGGGACGACGGCGCACTGCCCCTGTTCCCGCTCCAGCCCCCGCGCACCGCCCGTGAAATCCTCGCCGACCACGTCACGGCGATGGTGTGCTGCGCGGCCGTGGACACCGCCGGGGCCACCCCCGGCCTGGACTGGCTCGACGGCCCGTCCCTGATGGTCGGCGGCGAGCGGGCCGCCGACCTGACGCCCAGAGTCCTCAGTCTCATCGAGGAGGGAGACCCGGCCCCGCTGCGGGCCTGGCTGGTCGAGTCCGGAATACGTCCCGAGAAGCCGGTACGGCTGGTCTGACCTCGGCGTTTCGACGCTTTGGCGGAGCGAAATGTTCCACTTCAGGCAAATTCGCAACGAACCGTGACTGTACGCGTGCGTTATGTGATGTGCTGGGACCGTTCGCGGATGTGGCAAGCGCATCCGACATAAGACAGGCGCCACAGTCACGGCACGGCTCGGCTCCACCAGCGAGATGGGAAACGCCCGGAACCAGGCACGACAGCGCAAGGGGCGGTCACGAAGGCACAGCAGCGAGGCCCAACGCCGTCCACCGCACGCCACGAAGAACGCCACATCGCACACGAAGAAGAACGACACAGCACACGCCCACATCGCACATCGGCTCGTATCAGCACTTCACGGGGGCACGAGGGAGGGGAGCCACCATGGCATCGGACCACATCCGCCGCTGGGAGTCGGGAGCACTCGCGCACGCCGTCACGGACCCCTTCGGCCAGGGTCCCGTCCCCTGGCTGCGCGGCAGTGAGACCTACTTCGACGACACCGGTCATGTCGTCCCCTGGTACGTGGACCCCAGCCGGCCACAGCCCACCGGCGAGAACCCCCGGGTCCCCGCACCGCGCGCCGCCACCGGCGGACCGCGCTCGGCGGACGACGTGCACCGCCAGATCAAAGGATTCACCTCGACCGGCGCGGTCGCCCCGGGCGAGGCCGTGGACTTCCACATCACCGTCGACCCGCCGCAGGAGTTCAGCGTCGACGTCTATCGCATCGGCCACTACGGCGGGGACGGCGCCTCGAAGATCACCACCAGTCCCCGGCTGTCGGGCATCGTCCAGCCACCGCCGCTGACCGCCGACCGCACGGTCTCCTGCCACCACTGGTGGCTGTCCTGGCGGTTGCAGGTCCCGTCGTACTGGAGCATCGGAGCGTACGTCGCCGTGCTCACCACGGCCGACGGCTACCGCTCGCACGTGCCCTTCACGATCCGCGACGACCACCCGGCGGACCTGCTGCTCCTGCTGCCGGACATCACCTGGCAGGCCTACAACCTCTACCCCGAGGACGGCCACACCGGCGCCAGCCTGTACCACGCCTGGGACGACCGGGGTCGGCTGCTCGGCGAGGCCGACGCGGCGACCACCGTCTCCTTCGACCGGCCGTACGCGGGCGCGGGCCTGCCCCTGCACGTCGGCCACGCCTACGACTTCATCCGCTGGGCCGAGCGCTACGGCTACGACCTCGCCTACGCCGACGCCCGCGACCTGCACGCCGGCCGCGTCGATCCCACCCGCTACCGGGGCCTGGTCTTCCCCGGCCACGACGAGTACTGGTCGCCGCAGATGCGCCGCACGGTCGAACTGGCCCGGGACGGCGGCACCAGCCTCGTCTTCCTCTCCGCCAACACCATGTACTGGCAGGTGGAGTTGGGACCGTCCCCGTCGGGGGTCGCGAACCGCCTGCTGACCTGCCGGAAACGCAAGGGCCCGGGGAAGCCCGTGCTCTGGCGTGAGATCGACCGGCCCGAACAGCAGACGGTCGGCATCCAGTACGCGGGCCGGGTGCCCGAGCCGTACCCCCTGGTGGTGCGCAACGCCGGGCACTGGCTCTGGGAGGCCACCGGTGCCCACGAGGGCGACGAACTTCCGGGCCTGGTGGCCGGCGAGGCCGACCGCTACTTCCCGCGGACCGCGCTGCCCGAGCACGAGGAGCGCATCCTGCTCGCCCACTCCCCCTACACCGACAACGACGGCGTCCTGCGCCACCAGGAGACCTCCCTCTACCGCGCCCCCTCCGGCGCCCTGGTCTTCGCCTCCGGCACCTTCGCCTGGTCCCCGGCCCTGGACCGGCCCGGCCACACCGACCCCCGGGTCCAGCGCGCCACCGCCAACCTCCTGGACCGCATCTGCAAACACGACTGACCCGCACAGGTGTCCGCGCGGCCCCGCTGTCCGTGCGCAACCCGGCATACGGGAGAATCGAGGGCACCTGTACAGAACCACGGGGAGGAACCGTGTCCGGATTCGTCGAAAAGCCCGAGCCCGTGGAGGTGCCGGGTCTGGCGCATCTGCACACCGGCAAGGTGCGCGAGCTGTACCAGAATGCGGCCGGGGACCTCGTGATGGTCGCCAGCGACCGCCTGTCCGCCTACGACTGGGTGCTGCCGACAGCGATCCCCGACAAGGGCCGGGTCCTCACCCAGCTCTCCCTGTGGTGGTTCGACAAGCTCGCCGACCTGGTGCCCAACCACGTCATCAGCACCGAGCTGCCCGAGGGCGCCCCGGCCGACTGGGCGGGCCGCACCCTGATCTGCAAGTCCCTGAAGATGCTCCCGGTGGAGTGCGTGGCCCGCGGCTACCTCACGGGCTCGGGCCTGGCCGAGTACCAGGAGTCCCGCACGGTCTGCGGCCTCGCCCTCCCCGAGGGCCTGGTCGACGGCTCCGAGCTGCCCGCCCCGATCTTCACCCCGGCCACCAAGGCCGAGGTCGGCGAGCACGACGAGAACGTGTCGTACGAGGAGGTCGCCCGCCAGGTCGGCGCCGAGACCGCCGCACAGCTGCGCCAGGCCACCCTCGCGGTGTACGGCCGCGCCCGGGACATCGCCCGGGACCGGGGGATCATCCTGGCGGACACGAAGTTCGAGTTCGGCTTCGAGGACGACACCCTGGTCCTCGCCGACGAGGTCCTCACCCCGGACTCGTCCCGCTTCTGGCCGGCCGACGAGTGGCAGCCGGGCCGCGCCCAGCCGTCGTTCGACAAGCAGTACGTGCGCGACTGGCTGACCTCGGCCGAGTCCGGCTGGGACCGCAGGAGCGAGCAGCCCCCGCCGCCGCTGCCCGAGCGGGTGGTCGAGGCGACCCGCGCCAAGTACATCGAGGCGTTCGAGCGGCTGACGGGCAACACCTGGTCGTGACCGGAAGCGTCCCCGGACCCCGGTCCGGGGACGCCGAAGGCCCCGCACGCGGGGGGTCGTGAACGCCGAAGGCCCCCGGCCGAAACCGGGGGCCTTCTTCGCTGAGCGGACGACGAGGCTCGAACTCGCGACCTCAACCTTGGCAAGGTTGCGCTCTACCAACTGAGCTACGTCCGCATGCGCCGTGGCGCGAGAGCAACTATACCCAACCTCGCTCCCGCGCGAGACGCACTGCCGCATGACGGTTCTCCGCACCGAGCTTGGTGACGGCCGAGGAGAGGTAGTTCCGCACGGTCCCCGGCGACAGCGCGGCCCGCTCGGCGATCTCCGCGACCGGTGCGCCGTCGGCCGCCAGCTCCAGCACCTCGACCTCCCGCGCGGTCAGCGGCGAGTCCCCGGCGGAGATCGCGTCGGCGGCCAACTCCGGGTCGATGTAGCGGTTTCCGGCGTGCACGGTCCGGATGATCTCGGCGAGCCGCTGGGCGCTCACCGTCTTCGGGACGAACCCCCGCACACCGGCTGCCAGAGCCCGTTTCAGATGGCCGGGCCGTCCGTGTCCGGTGACGACGAGCACCTGGCAGTCAGGCAGTTCGGCACGGAGCGATGTGGCGACCCTCACACCGTCCGCGCCGGGCATCTGGAGATCGAGCACCGCGACGTCGGGGCGGTGGGCCCGCGCCATGGCGAGCGCCTCCGGGCCGGTGGCCGCCTCGGCGACGACGACCAGGTCGTCCTCGAGGCCGAGCAGGGCGACCAGCGCGCCCCGGATCAGATGCTCGTCGTCCGCGAGCAACAGCCGCACCGGAGACGTCATGAAGTGACCCCACTCACACTCGTGTCGGCGGTCGCCCGACCGGTCAGCGGCACCGAGGCCACCACGCGGAACCCGTCCGCCCCGACCGGCCCCGCCTGCAGCGTCCCGTCCACCCTCGCGAGCCGTTCCCGCAGCCCGGCGAGCCCGGACCCCCCGCCCCCGGCGTTCCCCCCGCCCACGCCGTTCCCCCGGCCCCGGCGGTTTCCACCGCCCCCATCGCCCAAGCCGCTCCCATCGCCCGAGCCGTCCCCGCCGCCCGAGCCGTCCCCGCCACCCCGGCTGCTTCCGCGCACCGCCACCCCGTCGTTCTCCACCGTCAGCACCACGCACCCCTCCCGCACCCGCAGCCCCACCGCACACCGTCCCGCGTCCCCGTGCCGGAGCACGTTGGTGGTGGCCTCCCGCACCACCCACCCGAGCGCCGACTGCACCTCGGCCGGCAGTCCCGCCGCGTCGCCGGTCACCTCGCAGGCGATTCCCGCGGCGGTCAACACACCCTGCGCACCGGCGAGTTCGGCACCCAGGTCGGCGTCCCGGTAGCCCCGTACGACATCCCGTACCTCCCGCTGCGACTCCTGGGCGATCCGCTGCACCTCGATCATCTGGTCGACGGCCGCGGGCCGTTCGCGTCGGGCCAGCTGGACGGCCAGTTCGCTCTTGAGGGCGATGACGGCGAGGTTCCGGCCGAGCACGTCGTGCAGATCGCGCCCGAACCGCAGCCGTTCCTCGGCGACGGCGAGGCGGGCGCGGGTCTCGCGGGCCTCGTCGAGTTCGTAGACGGCGTTCAGCAGCCAGACGGAGAAGATCGACGTGAAGGCGAGGAACGCCCCGCCGAGGAACACCACGAGTGCGGTGAACAGGGCGGCCGGCCCGGGGTAGCCGAGCGGGAAGGAGACCGCTCCCGCACCGCAGGCGAACCCCGCGACGAGCGAGAGCACCCGCCTGCGGTGGTGCACCCCGAGTGCCATGGTCCCGGCGCCGAAGGCCGGCACCCCGGTGAAGACACCCGCCCCGGCGGCCTCCACGTCCGGGCCCGACCCGTGCCTGCGCAGGACCAGGGCGACGACCGCGAAGAGGTAGGTCGCCACGGCGAGCGCCCACAGCAGCCGCACCGGCTGCGCCCGCCGGCCGCGGGCCCAGTCCAGGGCCCGGGAGGCGGTCAGCGCGCAGAGCAGGGCGTGCACGACGACCATCGCCATCAGCCAGCTCGCGACCTCCGTCCCCGCCTGCGCGAACACCGGCAGGCCGATCGCCGCGACCTCGATCACCGCGAAGAAGTGGAACGACCATCGCGTGTACGTCTCGATCTTGGCCGGCGTGGTCTTGCCCCGCCACCAGCCGCCCGCCCCGTTCATCCCGGTCCCGTTCCTCACCGTCAGCGCCGAGGCTCCCAGCGGAACCACCGCCGTACAGCAAACACCGCGACCACGGCCCAGGCCAGTGCGAGGGCGACCGCTTCCAGCGCCCCGGACGCGCTCAGCTCCCCGGTCCAGCCGGCCCGCACCAGGCGTTCGGCCGGGGAGAGCGGGAGGAACGCGCAGACGGCGGCCACCCGGTCGGGCAGGATGTCCGCGGGCACGGCGATGCCGGAGCCCATCATGGACACCAGGACCAGGGGCAGCGCGGTGACCTGGGCGCTGTCGGTGGTCCGGGTGAAGGCCGCGGTGAGCGCGGCGAGCGCGGCGCTGAGCAGCAGGCCGAAGAGCAGCCCGAGCAGGGTGAGCCACGGTGCCTCGGGCACGCCGGCGTCCAGCAGCACCGCGCAGCCGACGGCGAGCAGCAGCGCCTGCGCCAGGCCGATGCAGACGGCGGGCAGCGCGGTGCCGACCAGGATCTCCGCGTCCTTCAGCTCGCCGGTGCGCAGCCGCTTGAGGACGAGCTCCTCGCGGCGGGCCACGTACGCACTCACCAGGGACGTGTACACGGCGAAGAGGAAGGAGAACCCGATCGCGGCGGTCAGCATCACCGGGCCGACGCTCAGCCCTTCCTTCCTGAGGTCTATCTGGTCGATCGCGGGCCGTACCGTGAACGGCAGCGCGAGCGGCACCAGCAGCGCGGTGACCACAGCGCTTCGATTGCGGCCCAGCAGCGTGAGTTCGGCCCGTGCCAGCGCGCGCAGCCGCAGCCGCTGGGGAGCGAAGGACCGCACCGCCGGCGCCCTGCCGGGACCGCCGACGCCGTCGGCCGTCGCTTCCCCTCGACGCACCAGCCCGCTCATGCGGCCACCTCCGGCTGCTCCCGCGCGATGGACAGGAATGCCTCCTCCAGGGAGGCCGACCGCACGTCGAGATCGCGCAGCTCGATCCCTGCCGTCTCGGCCCAGGCCAGCAGCCCGGTGGCGGTGCGCTGCACCTCGCGCGTGCGCAGCCGTACGCGGTCCCCGGCCATCTCGTGCCCGCTCACCCCCAACGGACCGAGCGGTGGCAGGTCGCCCAGGAAGTAGCCCCGGGGCAGCCGGAAGGAGATCCGTGCGGGCCGGCCGGCGGTCACCTCGCCCGGTGTTCCGGTGGCCGCGATCCGCCCCTCGTGCAGGATCGCGAGCCGGTCGGCGAGGTCCTCGGCCTCGTCGAGGTAGTGCGTGGTGAGCAGGACGGCCGTCCCGGCGTCGCGCAGCGCGCGGACCAACTCCCAGGTGTCCAGGCGTCCTTCGGCGTCGAGTCCGGTGGTGGGCTCGTCCAGGAAGAGCACCTCGGGCCGCCCGAGCAGGGCGAGTGCCAGGTCGAGGCGGCGCCGCTCGCCGCCGGAGAGCTGCTTGACCCGGACGTCCGCCCGGCCGGCGAGCCCGACCAGGCCGAGCGCCTCGGCCGCGGGCCGGGCTCCGGTCGTACAGCCGGCCCACATCCGTACCGTCTCGCGGACGGTGAGCTCGGAGGGGAAACCGCCCTCCTGGAGCATCACGCCGGTGCGCGGCCGTACGGCGGCCCGCTCCCGGTGCGGGTCGTGGCCCAGCACCCGGACCCGGCCGCCGTCCGGCGGGGCGAGTCCTTCCAGCAGTTCGACGGTGGACGTCTTGCCGGCGCCGTTGGTGCCGAGCAGTGCGAAGATCTCGCCGCGGGCCACGGAGAAGGTGATTCCGCGGACCGCCTCGAACCCGCCCCCGTAGACACGCCGGAGATCTGTGACCTCAATCACGTGTTCGTAGTCCATGGCTCCAGCGTCCCCGCGGCCGGGGCCCGGGAGCAGTGCGTGGTGTCATCACTGCCCATGACAAATGTCAGCAGGGTGCCCCCGGGGGGGCGGAGCGCACGAAAAAGCCCCAGTCATCCGACTGGGGCTTCCTCTATGAGCTGGAGCGGACGACGAGGCTCGAACTCGCGACCTCAACCTTGGCAAGGTTGCGCTCTACCAACTGAGCTACGTCCGCACTGCTCCCGACCGGCTCCCACCGATCGGTGCGAGCACCAGCCTACCTGATCCACAAGCATGCTCAGGACCGGCGGTGCAGAGCGGGTGACAGGAATTGCACACTGCGCCTTCCCCCTGGAAGGGGGATGTTCTGCTACTGAACTACACCCGCATGTACTCCGTGGGTTTCGGCTTTTCGGCCGCGCCCCTCGGCGTGCTCCAGACATTAGCTGATCAGCGGGGGGGTTGCGCAAGTCGGCTGCCCGCAGGGGCGGCTGACGCACCCTGAGGGCAGCCGACCCGCTCTGTCACTGGGCGGCGCTGAACGCCTCGTACACCTTCTTCGGGATACGGCCGCGGGCCGGGACGTCCATCTTGTTCGCCTGTGCCCAGGCGCGGACGGCCGCCGGGTCGGGGGCGACCTCCGTCTGCTTGTACGCCTTGCCCGACTTCGACCGCTTGCGGCCGGCCACCACGTACGGCTCCAGGGCCTTGCGCAGCTGCTTGGCGTTGGCTTGATTCAGGTCGATCTCGTACGACTTCCCGTCGAGTCCGAAGGCGATCGTTTCCGCCGCTTCCGAGCCGTCGATGTCGTCAAAGAGAGTGACCACGACCTTCTGCGCCACGAATATCGGTCCCTTCGTGTGGCACGTCTTTACAGCTCATCGGCGATGACGGCGATGGCGATGACGTGCCGAGTATCGGCTATTGCCAATTCATTTGTACAGTGCCTGGCAATACAAAGTGAAGCCCGACTAAATCCGTCCGCGTGTCCCGAGGCAATAGATGTCGTGGGCGAACCCGGGGAACTTTCCCAGAACTTTTCGTGCGGGTCCCCCGCCGTCACCTGATCGTGATGCGGGTCACGTACCTTCCTACAACTCTACCCGCGTAGAAATTTGGTGCGGGTAGTCTGAAGGAACCAGCTCAGCACCACACACCGGGAGTGCCAGTGGCACGCGTCGTAGTCGACGTCATGCTCAAGCCGGAGATCCTCGACCCCCAGGGCCAGGCGGTCCAGCGTGCGCTGCCGCGCCTGGGTTTCGAAGGCATCTCCGATGTACGTCAGGGAAAGCGATTCGAACTGGAAGTTGACGGGCCGGTCGACGAGGCCGCACTCGCCCGCATCCACGATCTTGCGGAATCCTTCCTCGCCAACACCGTGATCGAGGACTTCACCGTCAAGGTGGAGGAAGTCGCGGAGGCGGCGAAGTGACCGCTCGTATTGGCGTCGTCACTTTCCCGGGCAGCCTCGACGACCGTGACACTCAGCGGGCGATCCGGCTCGCGGGTGCGGAACCGGTCGCGCTCTGGCACAAGGACAAGGATCTCCACCAGGTCGACGCGGTGGTCCTTCCCGGCGGTTTCTCCTACGGCGACTATCTGCGGGCCGGCGCCATCTCCCGCTTCTCGCCGGTGATGGGGACGGTCATCGAGCAGGCGAAGGCCGGTCTCCCGGTCCTCGGTATCTGCAACGGCTTCCAGATCCTCACCGAGGCGCACCTGCTCCCGGGCGGAATGCTGGGCAACGACCACCTGCACTTCATCTGCCGCGACCAGAAGCTGCGGGTGGAGAACGCGGACACGGCCTGGACCAGCGACTACCAAGCGGGCCAGGAGATCCACATTCCGCTGAAGAACATGGACGGCCGGTACGTCGCCGACGAGTACACGCTCGACAAGCTGGAGGCGGAGGGCCGGGTCGTCTTCCGCTACCTCGACTTCAACCCCAACGGCTCGCTGCGCGACATCGCCGGCATCACCAACGAGGCCGGGAACGTCGTCGGCCTGATGCCGCACCCGGAGCACGCCGTCGAGCCGCTCATCGGCTCCGGCCGCACCGACGGTCTCCCGTTCTTCACCTCGATCCTCAAGAAGCTGGTGGGCGCATGAGCCGGACGCCTCTGGACACGGTCGAGCACGCGGCCGCGACCCCCGACGTCGAGCTGCCCTGGGCCGAACTGGGCCTGAAGAAGGACGAGTACGAGCGGGTGGTGGAGATCCTCGGCCGCCGCCCGACCGGCGCCGAACTCGCCATGTACTCGGTCATGTGGTCCGAGCACTGCTCGTACAAGTCCTCCAAGGTCCACCTCCGCCAGTTCGGCGAGAAGGCGCCGCAGTCGGACGCGCTGCTCGTCGGCATCGGCGAGAACGCGGGCGTGGTCGACGTCGGCCAGGGCTACGCGGTCACCTTCAAGGTCGAGTCGCACAACCACCCGTCGTACGTGGAGCCCTACCAGGGTGCCGCGACCGGTGTCGGCGGCATCGTCCGCGACATCATCGCGATGGGTGCCCGGCCGGTGGCCGTGGTCGACCCGCTGCGCTTCGGCGCGGCCGACCACCCCGACACCAAGCGCGTCCTGCCGGGTGTCGTGGCCGGCATCGGCGGCTACGGCAACTGCCTGGGCCTGCCCAACATCGGCGGCGAGGTCGTCTTCGACGCCTGCTACCAGGGCAACCCGCTGGTCAACGCCGGTGCCATCGGCGTCATGCGGCACGAGGACATCCACCTCGCGAAGGCCTCCGGCGCGGGCAACCAGGTCATCCTGTACGGCGCCCGGACCGGCGGCGACGGCATCGGCGGCGCGTCGATCCTGGCCTCGGAGACCTTCGACGACGCGAAGCCCTCCAAGCGCCCCGCGGTCCAGGTCGGCGACCCCTTCCAGGAGAAGCTCCTCATCGAGTGCACCCTGGAGGCCTTCCGGGAGAAGCTGGTCGTCGGCATCCAGGACCTCGGCGCGGCCGGCCTGTCCTGCGCCACCTCCGAGCTCGCCTCGAACGGCTCCGGCGGCATGACCGTCACCCTGGACGACGTCCCGCTGCGCGACTCCACGCTCTCGCCCGAGGAGATCCTCATGAGCGAGTCGCAGGAACGCATGTGCGCGGTGGTCGAGCCGGCCAAGGTCGCCCGCTTCCTGGAGATCTGCGAGAAATGGGACGTCATCGCCACCGTCATCGGCGAGGTGACCGACGGCGACCGCCTGGAGATCTTCTGGCACGGCGAGAAGATCGTCGACGTCGACCCGCGCACGGTCGCCCACGACGGCCCGGTCTACGAGCGCCCGTACGCCCGCCCGTCCTGGCAGGACGAGCTCCAGGCGGACGACGCGAACAAGCTGCCGCGCCCCGCGACGGCGGAAGAGCTGAAGCAGCAGGTCCTGCAGCTGGTGGGCTCCCCGAACCAGGCCTCCAAGAAGTGGATCACCTCGCAGTACGACCACTTCGTGCAGGGCAACACGGTGCTGGCCCAGCCCGAGGACTCGGGCATGATCCGCATCGACGAGGAGACCGGCCTCGGCGTCGCCATCGCGACCGACGGCAACGGCCGGTACGCCAAGCTGGACCCGTACGCGGGCGCCCAGCTGGCGCTCGCGGAGGCCTACCGGAACGTGGCGACCACGGGCGCGAAGCCGCTGGCCGTCTCCGACTGCCTGAACTTCGGCTCGCCCGAGGACCCGGCGGTGATGTGGCAGTTCGCTGAGGCCATCCGCGGTCTCGCCGACGCCTGCCAGCAGCTGGGCACCCCGGTGACCGGCGGCAACGTCTCGCTCTACAACCAGACGGGCGAGGCGGCCATCCACCCGACCCCGGTGGTCGCGGTCCTCGGCGTGATCGACGACGTCGCCCGCCGCACGCCGGTCGCCTTCCAGGAGGAGGGCCAGCTGCTCTACCTCCTCGGCGACACCCGTGAGGAGTTCGGCGGCTCGGCCTGGTCCCAGGTCGTCCACGACCACCTGGGCGGCCTGCCCCCGAAGGTGGACCTGGAGCGCGAGCGCCTGCTGGCCGAGATCCTGATCTCCGCCTCCCGCGACGGCATGATCGACTCGGCGCACGACCTGTCCGACGGCGGTCTGATCCAGGCCGTGGTCGAGTCCGCGCTGCTCGGCGGCAAGGGCGCGCGCCTGGTCGTCCCGGACGGCCTCGACGCCTTCACCTTCCTCCTTTCCGAGTCGGCCGGCCGCGCCGTCGTGGCCGTCCCGCGCTCGGAGGAGGTCCGCTTCAACGACATGTGCGGCGCCCGGGGCCTCCCGGCGACCCGCATCGGCGTCGTGGACGGCGACGCGGTGGAGATCCAGGGCGAGTTCAGCCTCACCCTGGCGGAGCTGCGCGAGGCCCACGAGGGCACGATCGAGGCGCTGCTGGCGTAACCGGCCGCAGAACGACGAAGGCCCCGCCCGGAAACATCCGGGCGGGGCCTTCTCGGCTCACCGGACGTAGTTCTTGAGGATCTCCGTGTCCAGCTCGATGCGCATCGGATCGGGGAGTACCACCTTCTCGCCGAACTTCGAGGTCTGGACGGTGCGGTACCCGCCGACCTGCCGGTCCGGGCCGATGTGCACCGTGACCGTGCGGGATTCCCGGTCGATCAGGAGGTACAGGGGGATACCGGCCTGACCGTATGCGGTCGGCTTCTCGTGCCGGTCCCGTCGGTCGGTGTCCGAGTCGTACGAGGTGACCTCGACGACCATGAGCGAGCCGTCCGGGTCGGCCCACTCACCGTGCCCCGCGAAGTGCGCCTCGGGCGCGAGCACGGCATCGGGCTTCGCCCTGCCTTCTCGGTAGGCCTCCACCCGGAGTCCGCGGCCCTGGTAGAGGTCCAGGTCGGGTCTGGCCTGCATACAGCGCCGGGCCAGCCAGGTCAGGACGGTGTCGTGGTCTCCGTCCGCCGCCGTCCTGACGTCGATCCGACCGTTGGCGAACTCCAACGTGACGGTCTCTGGAGCGGCGGAGGCGATCGTTTCGAACTCCTCCACCGACATCTGGGACGTCGGCTCGGCCTTGACCGTCATGGCGCACTCCCTTCCGAGTGAAGGCCAGCGTCGCCCGCTTCCGGCGGGGCGGGGGCCGGTTTCGGCGCTGATCACTCGGGCGGGTGAGCGCCCCGCGCGCGACCTCGCCTCCTGCCCGTCACTCCAGGGTCTGACGTCTCAGGGGTCCGGCTGCTGCCGGATGCGGATGCGGATGCGGATGCGGACCGCGGTGCGGTCGATGCCGAGTTCGGCCAGGAGTTCTGCCGCGGGGTCCGGCCGCTCGCAGTCGAGCAGGGCCAGCAGCAGGTGGGCCGGGGTGATGCGGCGGCTGTGGGCCCTTCTCGTCTCGGCGAGGGCGCGGGGCCCGAGGTGAGGGGGGTCCGCTTGCGGGATCCGGGGACGGGCGCCCGCTCGATCCCAGGGAATACGCTCACCGCCATGCCCCAGGCCAAGAAACGCGCCCGCAGTTACGACCCGGTCAGAACCCGTACGGCGGTCCTCGCCCAGTTCTCGAACGTGCGGGACGGCGTCCCCGCCCTCACCCCCGGGCAGCTCGCGCTCCCCACCCGGCTGGAGGGGTGGACCGTGCGGGAGCTCGTCGCCCACATCGGCATGGCCGTCACCGCCGTCCGGCGGGCGCTGGACCAGCCCGCGCCGGCGAAGGCCGACGCGGTGCTGCTCGACTGGCCGTTCGGGACCTCCGGCAACGCCCCCGCCATCGCCGACTTCACCCGGCGCCTCGCCGCCGACCACGCCGATCTCGGCGCCTACCTCGCCGACGCCGACGCCGGCCTCCGCGCCCTGCTCGCCGAGCACCCCGGCACCCGGCTGCTGGCCACCGGCGCCGGCGCGATGTCGCTGGACGACTACCTGGTCACCCGGGTCGTGGAGCTGGTCGTGCACACCGACGACCTCAACGCGGCGGTCCCGGGACTCGGCATCCCCTACGACCGGCAGGCCCTCGCCGCCTGCACCCGGCTGCTCGCCGACGCACTCGCCGTCAAGGCGCCGGGCGGCTCCACCGAGGTGCGGGTGCCGCCGTACGCCGTGGTGCAGTGCGTGGAAGGCCCCCGGCACACCCGGGGCACCCCGCCGAACGTCGTCGAGACGGACCCCCTGACCTGGATCCGGCTGGCCACCGGACGGCTGGCGTGGAAGGAGGCCGTGGCGGACGCCAGGGTCAGCGCGAGCGGGGAGCGGGCGGACCTCGGGGCCTATCTGCCCGTCATGCGGTGAGGGAACCGATCACCCTGCGGGATCCGTCGAATCGGCATGTACGGGTTGAAACAGCGCATGCGCCGTATGACCCTGACGACAGCGGCGGCCGTCCTGCTCGTGCCGCCCACGGCGGCCTGCGGCAGTGAGGGAGGTGGCGGACCCGTGACGACCCGGCCGCCGGTGACCGGCATCGACTGGACCGTCGACAGCGTGACCGTCGACGGCACCACCCAGCGCGCCCCGGCGCGCGCCCACCTGAGGATCGAGGACGGCCGGGCGGCCGGCAGCCTCGGGTGCAACCGGTTCAGTGCCACGGCCCAGATCACCGACGACCAGATCCGGCTGAGCCACGCCCGCACCACCAGGATGGCCTGCGACAACGCCCGGATGACCTTCGAGCGCGCCCTCGCCCGCGCGCTCACCTCGGGCCCGCTGACCATGAAGGGCGAGGATCGGAAACTCACCCTCACCACAGCCGGCGGCGACCGCGTCCAGCTGTCCAGGACGTGACCGCCACGCGGCCCAGGACGTGACCGCCACGCGGCCCAGGACGTGACCGCCACGCGGCCCAGGACGTGACGGCCACGCGGTCCAGGACGTGACCGCCGGCCGGGCCGTGGCCCCCCGAATGATGTGCGACACCTCACTCACAGATACGGTGTCAGGGGGTTGCGCGGGCGCCCGCCCGCCCGCAGCGACGCCGCCTGGAGGAAGCTCTCACTTCGCTGACCTGCGGGAATGGAGAAAGGTACAAGTGGGTCCGCGATCGTAGATCCATTGCGGCTGTGTATCCCCAATTCGGACCAGTGGTCGATCTCGCCTACACTCGGTGCCGTGCCACGTGGTGACGGTCTCCTCAATCACGATCTGCTCCCCGGTGAGAAGGGCCCCCAGGACGCTTGCGGCGTCTTCGGTGTCTGGGCTCCCGGTGAAGAGGTCGCCAAGCTCACGTACTTCGGGCTGTACGCCCTCCAGCATCGGGGCCAGGAGTCCGCGGGTATCGCGGTCAGCAACGGCTCCCAGATCCTCGTCTTCAAGGACATGGGCCTCGTCTCCCAGGTCTTCGACGAGACCTCCCTCGGCTCGCTCCAGGGTCACATCGCGGTCGGTCACGCCCGCTACTCGACCACCGGCGCCTCCGTGTGGGAGAACGCCCAGCCGACGTTCCGTGCCACCGCGCACGGCTCGATCGCGCTCGGCCACAACGGCAACCTCGTCAACACGGCACAGCTCGCCGAGATGGTCGCCGAACTCCCGAAGGACACCAACGGCCGGTCCACCCGGGTCGCGGCCACCAACGACACCGACCTGCTCACCGCCCTCCTCGCGGCCCAGGTCGACGCGGACGGCAAGCCGCTGACCATCGAGGAGGCCGCGCACGCGATCCTCCCGAAGGTGCGCGGTGCCTTCTCCCTCGTCTTCATGGACGAGCACACCCTCTACGCCGCCCGCGACCCGCAGGGCATCCGCCCGCTCGTCCTCGGCCGCCTCGAGCGCGGCTGGGTCGTCGCCTCGGAGTCCGCCGCGCTGGACATCTGCGGCGCCAGCTTCGTCCGCGAGATCGAGCCGGGCGAGTTCGTCGCCATCGACGAGAACGGCCTGCGCACCTCTCGATTCGCGGAAGCGAAGCCCAAGGGCTGTGTCTTCGAGTACGTGTACCTGGCCCGCCCCGACACCGACATCGCCGGGCGGAACGTCTACCTCTCCCGCGTGGAGATGGGCCGGATGCTCGCCAAGGAAGCCCCGGTCGACGCCGACCTGGTGATAGCGACCCCGGAGTCCGGCACCCCCGCCGCCATCGGCTACGCGGAGGCCTCCGGCATCCCCTTCGGCAACGGCCTGGTCAAGAACGCCTACGTCGGCCGGACCTTCATCCAGCCCTCGCAGACCATCCGCCAGCTCGGCATCCGCCTGAAGCTGAACCCGCTGAAGGAAGTCATCAAGGGCAAGCGCCTGGTCGTCGTCGACGACTCGATCGTGCGCGGCAACACCCAGCGGGCCCTCGTGCGGATGCTGCGGGAGGCGGGCGCGGCCGAGGTCCACATCCGGATCTCCTCGCCGCCGGTGAAGTGGCCGTGCTTCTTCGGCATCGACTTCGCCACCCGCGCCGAGCTCATCGCCAACGGCATGACGATCGACGAGATCGGCACCTCGCTCGGCGCCGACTCCCTGGCGTACATCTCCATCGACGGCATGATCGAGGCGACCACCATCGCCAAGCCGAACCTGTGCCGCGCCTGCTTCGACGGCGAGTACCCGATGGAGCTCCCGGACCCGGAGCTGCTGGGCAAGCAGCTGCTGGAGACCGAGCTGGCGGCCGGTCCGGCAGCCACGGCCGCGGCCGACGCGATCCGTCGCCCGTAAGCCTCGTAGAAACCAACCCGAAAGATCCCAGGCAATGTCTGAGAACTCTGTTCCCGGTGCTTCCTACGCGGCTGCCGGTGTCGACATCGAGGCGGGCGACCGCGCCGTCGAGCTGATGAAGGAGTGGGTGAAGAAGACGCAGCGCCCCGAGGTCCTCGGCGGCCTCGGCGGCTTCGCCGGCCTCTTCGACGCCTCCGCCCTCAAGAACTACGAGCGCCCGCTGCTGGCCTCCGCGACGGACGGCGTGGGCACCAAGGTCGACATCGCCCGGCAGCTGGGCGTGTACGACACCATCGGCCACGACCTGGTCGCCATGGTCATGGACGACATCGTGGTGTGCGGTGCCGAGCCGCTGTTCATGACCGACTACATCTGCGTCGGCAAGGTGCACCCCGAGCGGGTCGCGGCCATCGTCAAGGGCATCGCCGAGGGCTGTGTGCTGGCCGGCTGCGCCCTGGTGGGCGGTGAGACGGCCGAGCACCCGGGCCTGCTCGGCGCGGACGACTTCGACGTGGCCGGCGCCGGTACGGGCGTGGTGGAGGCCGACCGGCTGCTCGGCGCGGATCGTATCCGTACGGGGGACGCGGTGCTCGCCATGGCGTCCTCCGGGCTTCACTCGAACGGGTACTCCCTGGTCCGGCACGTGCTGCTGAACCAGGCGGGCCTCGCGCTCGACGCCCACATCGAGGACCTGGGCCGCACCCTCGGCGAGGAGCTCCTGGAGCCGACCAAGATCTACTCGCTGGACTGCCTGGCCCTGATGCGCACGGCGGAGGTCCACGCCTTCAGCCACGTCACCGGCGGCGGACTGGCCGCGAACCTGGCCCGGGTGATCCCGGACCACCTGCACGCGATCGTCGACCGCGCGACCTGGACGCCCGGTCCGATCTTCGACCTGGTCGGCCGCACCGGCGGCGTCGAGCGCCTCGAACTGGAGAAGACGCTCAACATGGGTGTCGGCATGATCGCGATCGTCCCCCAGGAATCGGTGGACGTGGCGCTCACCACACTGGCCGACCGCGGGGTCGAGGCATGGGTCGCGGGCGAGATCACCGACCGCGGCGAGCACACCACGGGCGCCGCACTGGTGGGGGATCACCCCTCCGACTGACCCGTCCGACCGCGCAGATCCGGCTCCTCCGGCGTCCGAGGAGCGGGGTCCGGGCCGGAGCCCCGAAGCGGCCGGCACACAACCCGGCGGCCAGCACAAAACCCGGTCCGGCGATGAACCCCGGACCGGGTAAGTGGAAGCGGCTCAGCAGCCGCTGGCGTCAAGCACCGCGACGATGCCGGGAGTGCGGACCGGACTGGTCGTCCTCGTCCTCGTCCTCATCGTCGTCGTTGTAGAGATCCGCGTACTGGGCGTACGGGTCGTCATCCTCGTCGTCGTCCTCGAACGGCTCGCCATTCGGCGGCTGGCTCGAAGTCGATGCGCCCAGCTCGCTGGCCAGACGTGAAAGGTCAGTCCCACCGCTGTTGTACTTCAGCTGGCGGGCGACCTTCGTCTGCTTGGCCTTGGCCCGGCCGCGCCCCATGGCTCGACCCCCTCGGTGACGGGGCTCGATGGCCCCAGAGTCTGACACGCGTTCATGATCCGGAACGGACTCTCCTGGGAGAGACCGGTCCGTAGGGCTTCCACGGTACCTGAGCCCGCGCCCATACGGTACGTCGCCCGCACCACGCGCCTGACTCCATGACCCGCGAGGCGCCCCGTCCCCGCTGGTCAACGACGATTTTAACCACTTCCTGGCGGCCGACCCGCCGACGAACGTGAGAGTTCTCTCCAACTGTCCGCCGGCAGGTACCGGAAAACCGCCCGGAAACCCGGTGTTCGATCAGCGGCCGGGCGCCGTTGCCGCTTCGTGCATCCGCTGTTCGGCGATCCGGTCGGCCGCCGCGGCCGGCGGAATCCCGTCATCCTTCGCACGTGCGAAGATGGCCAGCGTGGTGTCGAAGATCTTCGCCGCCTTCGCCTTGCACCGGTCGAAGTCGAACCCGTGCAGCTCGTCGGCGACCTGGATGACCCCGCCGGCGTTCACCACGTAGTCCGGCGCGTAGAGGATCCCGCGGTCGGCGAGGTCCTTCTCGACGCCCGGGTGGGCGAGCTGGTTGTTGGCCGCGCCGCACACCACCCTGGCGGTCAGCACGGGCACGGACTCGTCGCTCAGGGCGCCGCCGAGCGCGCAGGGGGCGTAGATGTCGAGGCCCTCGACGCGGATCAGGGCGTCGGTGTCGGCGGCGACCCGGACCTGAGGATGGCGGTCGGAGATCCGGCCGACGGCCTCCTGGCGCACGTCCGTGACGACCACCTCGGCGCCCTCCGCCAGCAGGTGCTCGACCAGGTGGTGGCCGACCTTGCCGACGCCCGCGATGCCGACGGTGCGGCCGCGCAGCGAGGGGTCGCCCCACAGGTGCTGGGCGCTGGCCCGCATGCCCTGGTAGACGCCGTACGCGGTGAGCACGGAGGAGTCGCCGGCGCCGCCGTGCTCCGGGGAGCGGCCGGTGGTCCAGCGGCACTCGCGGGCCACCACGTCCATGTCGGCGACGTACGTGCCGACGTCGCAGGCGGTGACGTACCGGCCGCCGAGCGAGGCCACGAACCGCCCGTAGGCGAGCAGCAGCTCCTCGGTCTTGTCCCGGTCCGGATCCCCGATGATCACGGCCTTGCCGCCGCCGTGGTCGAGCCCGGCCATGGCGTTCTTGTACGACATCCCGCGCGCGAGGTTGAGGGCGTCGGCGACGGCCGCCTCCTCGTTGGCGTACGGGTAGAAGCGGGTGCCGCCGAGGGCGGGGCCCAGCGCGGTGGAGTGGATGGCGATGACGGCCTTGAGGCCGCTCTTGCGGTCCTGGCAGAGCACGACCTGCTCGTGACCGCCCTGGTCCGAGTGGAACAGGGTGTGCAGGACGCCGGTGGAAACGTCGGTCACTGTGGTGACTCCCGGTTGTGTCGCGTGTGTCGCGGCGAGTGGAAGCGGGGGCTCCCGTAAGGGTGGCGGGGGCCTGGCATGAGCGTAGAGCCATTGCCCGTACACCATCCGCGCAGTGTTAAGGATCACTCTTCCGTGCCGTCCGCGCACGTATGAGCGTGGGACGATTTGCTGTGGTTTCCGCGTCCGGCCCCGGCTGACTCCGGTGCGGGCCGCGCTGGTTTCGAGCCCGGTCCGATGGGGAGGGAGCAGGCGTGCCCAAGGTGTCCTCGGTGGTCGTCCCGTACGCGACGTACCTGCGTGTGTACGAGCCGCTGGCCGCCTTCCCGGATCGGGAGCGCGACCACTGGACGCGCTACGCCCGCCGCCGGGAGCGCCCCTCCTACCAGGACGAACTCCGCCGTTCCCTGGCCGACTTGCTGCCCACCCCGCCGGTCCCGGTGCCAGTCCAGGAGAGTGCCGACGCGTTCGTCCTGGAGGTCGACGGTGTCGTCTGCGTCTGCCCGTGGCGGACCCGGCTGCGCGGCTGGCAGGCCCTGCAGGAGCTCTCGGACGAGCTGCCCAAGCCGGTCCTGGACGCGATGCTGCCGCCGGTGGTGCGCCGGCAGGCCACGATGGACTACGAGCGCTGGCTGGTCCGCAACCCCGACTGCCGGCCCTGGATCCGCACCGCGACCTGGCAGGTGCCGCTGAACTGGTTCGTGCTGGTCTCCGACGAGGAGCGCCGGTACGAGAAGGGCACCGGCGAGATCCCCCCGATGCTGCGCTACCGCACGCCGATGGTGCAGGCCCGGCGTCGGGTGGCGCGGGCGCTGCGCACGCTCAAGGACAGCGTGCAGGAGGGGCCGCTGATCGACGGCCTGCTGGACGTCGGGCGCTGGCTGGAGGAGTTCCACCCGCGCTCACTGGTCGAGCTGGACTACGGCGGTCTGGTGCACACGGTGCCGACCGGCGACCTGGAGGACGACCACTCGGCGGCCGACGTGGCGGCCGGCATCGAGGCGCTGCGCCAGGGCGACGGGGCCGCGGCCGGGGAGGCGTACGGGCGGCTGGTGGAGCGGTGGCGGACGGTCCGGGACCGCCGTTCGGCCAACTGAGTCCGGTCCGAGCGGGATCCGAGCGGGGTCCGCGACCGGTCTGAGCGCGGATGCTTCCGGCTCCGTACTAGATGACGGGGCGTCTGATCCGGTTTACGACCGGATGACACCCGCGTGACGAGTGTGCGGTGAGTGACGCACGTCACGGCCCAGAAGCCATGAAACAACGTACCTTGACGGCACTTCAGTGAACGCACAGGACGTTGGATCCTGATCCGGGCTTTTGGGCCAAGGGTGACGGATAGCACTTACACGGCTCTTGCGCCTCTTGCCACTCCTCGTGCCAAAATAGGACAAGGAGTCCGGGGAGGGCTCCATCCGTCCATGTGTGGTGCACTGTGGGCGGATTCTCAGCATTACGTGCTTTGGGGG
Source organism: Streptomyces sp. NPDC051987 (assembly GCF_040680735.1). Taxonomy (NCBI): domain Bacteria; kingdom Bacillati; phylum Actinomycetota; class Actinomycetes; order Kitasatosporales; family Streptomycetaceae; genus Streptomyces; species Streptomyces sp. NPDC051987. The sequence continues at coordinate 174,039 of NZ_JBFAXI010000008.1, forward strand.
GTCTGGTGACTCCTGATCGTCCTGTGACTGATCGTCACAGAGGCGTGACTGTCCGCTATGGCATGGTCCATCGGCTTCCGCGGCTGATGCCTACCTGGGAGGGCAATTCCATCGGTTTGGCCGACGCGGCTGGACAGATGGTGTAGTTGTAGTGCCGAGGACAAGCCGTTCGTCCTATAACCGACTCGACTCGCGTCCGCCATTTCGGGCAACGCGGGTCAAGGTGCAGAATTTAGAGGAAAGAACCGAGAAGGTTCGGTTCTCCCGAGGAGGCCGCTCATGACCGCTCGCACCCCTGATGCCGAGCCGCTGCTGACCCCGGCTGAGGTCGCCACGATGTTCCGCGTCGACCCCAAGACGGTCACGCGGTGGGCGAAGGCCGGCAAGCTCACGTCGATCCGTACGCTCGGCGGGCACCGCCGCTACCGCGAGGCTGAGGTGCGCGCCCTGCTGGCGGGCATCCCGCAGCAGCGCAGCGAAGCCTGACCAACTGAATAGCGGGCAAACCGACCGGTCCCCCACTGGTCGAGACGCCCGAACCCTAGCTCCAAGCGACGCGGGACCTGCCCCAACAGGGCCCACGCCCAGGCCGACAAGAACTTCTCAGGCAAGCGACACAGGGTGCGTCGTAGATCGCGCTGGACTCCGCCGGGTCCAGCGCGATCTTTTTTGTGCGTCCATGAGGTCTTCGGTGACCCCGACCGGCGCCTCTGTGAGCGGCCTTGTCGGAGTCTGGGGAGCACTGTCGGATCCGCTGTGCGTCCTCCGGGAGGGGGTCCGGGGCGGGGTCCACAGGGTGGTGCAATTGCACATATTAAATTGACCAGTTGTAGGAAGGGGGTAAGTACCGTCGTTTCGGAAACTCATGCGGTGACACCCGTCACATACCGCACGGCTTGTTTGTACTCCGGGGGGTGCGCTAGAGGAGCCTCGCGAGGAACCGGCCCCGGAGCAACGGCCGTTGACATGGCTGCCCCCGCCGGCGGCGGTCACACCCCCACGGGGCCCTCGTCCTCCACGGCGTCCTCGGCGGCGTCCACGGGGCGCGCGGGGGAGTCCATGGCCAGCCGCAGCAGGCGGTGGCAGACCGGACAGTGACGGGTGAGATGCCGGTACGACGAGGCGGCCGCCAGGTGGGCCCTCAGCAACGCCCGCGTCTCGTGCCGCACCGAAGCCGCCATACGCCACCTCCCGCGGGAAGCCGACAGAACCGAGCCCTCTCTTCTGGGTAGCCACCGAATGTGACCCCGTCAAGAGCCCACCCCACGATCCAGCCCGGCCCACCGCCACGACGCCCTCCGGCACCTCTCCCGCCCCGGCAGCCCGCCCTGCGTCCCGCGCACCGCCGGTCCGCGCCGTCGTGGGGGCTCGCCGCTGCGGCGGGGTGTGGTGCCGTCGTGGCGGGGAGGGGTGGGGACATGGCGAAGGCCCGCTTCCCTTGGGGAAGCGGGCCTTCGATTTGAGCGGTCCTGACGGGATTTGAACCCGCGGCCTCCACCTTGACAGGGTGGCGAGCA